>CAITBU010000213.1 GCA_903890595.1 uncultured Holophagaceae bacterium
GAACTCGGCCTGGGCCGGGGCCAGGTTCTCCTGCCACAGGTGGGCATGCGCAGGCCACGCCAGCCAGCAGGCGCTGTGGGGGGCCCACTCGGCGGGCTGGATGAGGTCGGCAAGGGTCATGGCGGAAGCGTATCAGGGGGCCCCGACGCGGGGCGAACCTCCAGTTCAGCAAAACCCGGTCCCGCCGTCGAGCAGAAGGAACGCCGAGGCCCCAGGAAGGCTCAGCCCCGCCAGGCCTCCAGCACCCGGAAGCGGCTCCCCATCATGTTCGGCAGGGTGAGCTGCAGCAGGTTCTCGGTGCGACTGCGGCGCTCCGGCTCCGGCAGGGCCTGCCACTCAGCCCCCCAGCGATCCAGCGGGGCGTGGGTGCGGATCCAGCGGCTGAGCTCCACCTGCCCGAGGCCGCCGAAGCCTTCACCTTCCAGTAGGGTGGCCAGACGGGTGAAGTCCACATCTGCCGTGAGGTCGGCCTCACCCAGGTCCTCGTGCCACTTGCCATCTACTCCGTGGGCCTTGAAGCGCCGCAGGTCCGCACCCTTGGCCAGGAGGCGACCAGCGGACTCGCCGTAGTCCACCGCCAGGAAGAGGCCCGCCTGCAGGGGCGTCGCGAGCTCATGCACCAGGCCCGGCAGGCCCTCACACCAGATGCTCCCGTCCATGGGCTCCAGCCCATCCGTGTGGGTCGCAAACCAGGCCCCGGCCGCGCCCGGATCAGCGGCTTGCCACTGCGGGCCCTCGGGAGTGAGCACCTCCTGGGTCCACCGGTCTCCATCCCAGCGCCAGGGCTGAGCGGGCAAGGCGTCGAACAGCTCGTTGGAGAAGACGGCGCCCACGAAGGGCTCCAGGGAGTCCGTTTCGGCAACAAAGCGCGCGCGCTTTGTTGTGAGAAAAGGCAAAAGCGCTTCCTCCGCAGCCCTGCGCGCGGCGGGGTTGTCGTCGCGGTGGACGTAGACGAGGGCCTCGGCGAAGGCGCCGGTGGTGGCGTTCAGCACGTCGCGGCCCAGCCAGCCTCGGCCGGCGCCGGGCTCCAGGGCCGTGAACACCGCCGGGCGGCCCAGGTCCTCCCAGGCGGCCTCCAGGCGCAGAGCCAGCGTCTGCCCCAGCAGCGGCCCCAGGTCCAAGGCCGTGTAGTAGTCCTTGCCCGCAAACCCCCAGGGGCCCTCGGCTCGCCGGTAGTAGCCGTGCTCCGGATGGTACAAGCCCAGCGCCATCACCTCCGCCGCCGGGACAGGACCTTCTGTGAGGCGAGACTGGAGAATGTCGTTCAGTGGGTTCATAAGGACTCGTATCGGAATTGAGTAAAAGCTAACTCACCACGAAGACGGGAAGACCACGAAGGAAGACCTGGGTTTTCTTATTGTGCTTTTCTTCGTGGTCTTCGTGTCTTCGTGGTTAAACGCTTTTCTTTTTGTCTTCACTGGGAGAACTACTTCTTCTCCAGGGGCCACTTTTCCAGGAGCCGCGGGAGCAGCCACTGGGTGAGGGCGAGGGCCAGGGCGACGCCGCCCAGGCAGGCCAGGCCCAGGCCGCGCAGGCCCCGGTAGCCGCTGAAGACCATGCCCCCGAAGCCCGCCAGGGTGGTCCCGGCGCAGACGGCGTTCACCCGGGCCACCTGGCGGGGGGCATCGGCCTCGCCCCGGGCCCGGTGCAGCAGGTTGAAGGCGGTGTCCACACTCACGCCCAGGGCGATGGGGATGGCCATGAGGGACAGGAAGGTCAGGGGCTC
>CAITBU010000214.1 GCA_903890595.1 uncultured Holophagaceae bacterium
GCGCACTGGGAGCCCATCCTCCAGGCCCTGGCGGGGGCCTTCCCGCGCCTGCGGCGGGTAGCCACCTACGCCACCGCCCGCAACCTCTTGGAGAAGCCTTCGGAAGACCTGCGCCGTCTGCGGGACCTCGGCCTGTCCCTGCTCTATATCGGCCCCGAATCCGGCGATGACACCACCCTTCACACCATCGCCAAGGGGGCCGATGCCGCAGCCCACGTTGAAGCCGCCCAGAAGGCCCGGGCGGCGGGCATGGAGCAGTCCCTCATCTTCCTGCTGGGCGCCGGGGGCGTGGACCGCAGCGAGGCCCACGCACGAGCTTCGGGGCGCCTGGCCACGGCCATGGATCCGCGCTTCCTCTCCACGCTCACCCTCACCGTGGTGCCAGGCACGCCCCTGGACACCCTGAGCCGCCAGGGCCGCTTCACCCTACCTGACGTGCAGGGCCTGCTCCAGGAGCTGCGCTGGTTCGTGGAGGAGGCCCACCCCACGGGAGCCATCTTCCGCTCCAACCACGCCTCCAATTACCTCCCCATCGGCGGCCGCTTGCCTCGGGACCGGGAGGCCATCCTCACCGCCATCGATGCCGCTCTCGCAGGGCGAACGCCCCTGCGCCCCGAGTGGGCCCGGGGCTTGTAGGAGTTCTCGGGGGTATCCATCCCGTCACGAGGTATAGTCATTGCCTTGGGGTTGGGTGGCTCCACCGGCCCCTCTCGGAGGTCCCATGAGCATTCCCATTGCCTGTCGCGGCTGGCTGGCCGCCCTCCTGGTGGCGGCGCCCCTCGCGGCCCAGTCCATTCCCGTGGTAGAGAAGACGCTGTCCAACGGCATGCGCCTGGTCATGGTGGAGCGCCATGACCAGCCCACCATCTCGCTCGGGTGGATGGCCCAGGCGGGCAGCGCCGACGAGCGGCCGGGCATCACGGGCATGGCCCACCTCTTCGAGCACATGATGTTCAAGGGCACCCGCATCATCGGCACGAAGGACGCCAAGCGGGATGCGGAGCTCAACGACCTGCAGGACCAGGTGCAGGCCCAGATCCGCCAGGAGATGTCCATCCTGCGGGAGCGCCAGCGGCGGGGCGAGATCGCCGACATGATGGATCCCAAGGCCCGCACGCCCCGCCTGCAGCAGCTGCTCAAGGACTTCGACGGCCTGGTGCAGGAGCAGCGCGGCCTGGTGGTCAAAGACGAGATGGACCGCATCTACTCTCAGGCCGGTGGCACGGGCCTCAACGCCAGCACCAGCCAGGACCGCACCTTCTACATCGTTGGCCTCCCCTCCAACAAGCTGGAGCTGTGGATGTGGATGGAGTCCGACCGCCTGGCCAATCCCGTGTTCCGCGAGTTCTACAGCGAGCGCGATGTGATCCTGGAGGAGCGGCGCCAGACCCTGGAGAGCCGCCCCGGCGGCGTGGTGGGCGAGGCCTTCAACGCCATGACCTGGGCTGCGAACACCTACCACTGGGAGGTCATCGGCTGGCCCAGCGACATTGCCCAGGTGACCCGAGAGCAGGCCGCTGCCTTCTTCGCCACCTACTACGCCCCCAACAACCTGACCGCGGTGCTGGTGGGCGACTTCGACCCGGCCAAGGCCGAGGCCCTGGCGGAGCGCTACTTCGGGCGCATCCCGGCCAACACCAAGGGCGTGCCCGAAGTCATCACCCTCGAGCCCGCCCAACCCGCTGAACAGCGCATGCTGGCTGAGGTCGAGACCACCCCCTCCTTCCAGGTGGAGTACAAGACCGTCTCCGCGGTACACAAGGACGCCCCAGCCCTGCAGGCCCTGGCCGGCATCCTTGGCGGTTCGCCAGCCTTCATGGGGCGGCCCGGTGCGGGTGGCAGCGGGCGCGGCCCCACCGGCCGCCTGAACAAGGCCCTGGTCCTGGAGCAGAAGGTCGCCACCAGTGCCAGCGCCAGCTTCCGCGGCCAGAAGCTGGGTGGAACCTTCTCCCTGCGCGCCACCCCAGCCCAGGGCAAGAGCCCGGCGGACATGGAAGCCCTGCTACAGACAGAGCTCGATCGGGTGGCCAAGGATGGTGTCACTGAGGCCGAGCTGCAGCGCTACAAGAAGGCCACCCAGGTGGGCCTCTGGAACCGCCTGGAGACCAACTCTGGCATCCGCGAGACCCTGTCATCGTTCCTGGCCGTGGGCACCGTGAAGGACTTTGAGCAGGCCCAGACGCGCTTCCAGGCTCTGACCCGGGAGGACATCCAGCGGGTGGCCAAAGCCTACTTCCCCCGCAGTGGTAAGAACGTGCTCATCACCCAGCGGGCCGCCGCACCCAAGGCTGCGGAGGGTCCCATGGATCCCGACCTGGCGGCCCTGCCAGAGCCAGTCCGCGCCCGCATCAAGGCTCAGCTCGACACCATGATGAAGCTGGATGCAGTGGCCCTCAAGGAACAGCTGACCGCCCTGGAAGGTCGGCTCAGCGCCATGCCTCCCCAGGCTCGCCCCACGGTGGAGTACCTCATGAAGAAGGGGCGCGAGCGCCTTCAGAAGTTGGAGGCGAAGTGATGTTCGCACGCACCGCCCTTGCCCTCATCCTCGGCGCCACCGGCGTCCTGGCCCAGTCCATCCCGGACCGTCCCGAGAAGCTGACCTTCGCACCGGTGACCTTCCAGATTCCCCGCGCAGCCGAGCTCAAGGCTCGCCTGAAGAACGGCATCCCGGTCTACCTCAGCGTCGCCGAGAAGGAGGCCTCGCCCCTGGTGCGCATCACCCTCACCTGGCGCGGCGGCTCCTACCTGGAGCCCAAGGGCCGCGAGGGCCTGGCCCAGCTCTTCGGGGCCCAGCTGGCCCGGGGTGGCACCGCCACCCTCAGCGCCGAGAAGCTGGAAGACCGCCTGGAAGCCCTGGCCGCCAGCCTCAGCAGCAGCTGTGGCGACACCTCCGGCAACCTGTCTCTCACCGTGCTGGAGCAGGACCTGGACGAGGGCCTCGGCCTGATGCTCCAGGTGCTGACCGAGCCCGCCTTCGCCCAGGACCGCCTGGACCTGGCCAAGCGCCAGCAGAAGCAGGGCCTCGGTCGGCGCAACGATGCGGTCACCTCCATCGCCAGCTACCAGATGCCGTTCCTGCTTTATGGCGATTCCCACTTCGCCAGCCAGGACCCCACCGCCGCCAGCCTGGATGCCTTGACCCGGGATGACCTCAAGGCCTTCCACGCCCGCCTGCTGCACCCCTCCAACCTGGTGCTCACGGTGTCCGGCCGAGGCGCTCGCAAAGCCCTGCTGGCCAAGCTGGACGCTGGTCTGGGCACCCTCAAGGCCGGCCCTGGCGCTCAGGTCAGCCCCGCCGTTCCGGCCCCGACGCACGTGCGGAAGCCCGGCATCTATGCGACGGACAAGGACGCTCCCCAGGCCATGGTGCAGTGGGCCTTCCCGGGCCTGCGCCGCACGGACCCCGACTGGCACGCCGCCCTGGTCATGAACCAGCTCCTAGGCGCCAGCGGCTTCACCAGCCGCCTCATGAAGAAGATCCGCTCCGACGAGGGCCTTACCTACGGCGTCCGCACAGCCCTGGGCGCTGGCCCCCACTGGCGCGGCGACCTCACGGGCAGCATGCAGACCAAGAACCGTTCCGTGGCCTACGCCCTGCGTCTGGCCCTGGCAGAGATGCGCCGCATGTGCGACGAGGCCCCTGCCGCCGAGGAGCTGAAAGTCATCCAGGACAACCTCATCGAGGCCTTCCCCTCCCAGTGGAGCGGCCGCCAGGCCGTGGCCGCCCGCTTTGCGGAAGAGGCCCTCCTGGGCTGGCCGGAGGACTGGTGGGTGGACTTCCGTGCCAAGGTCCAGAAGGTCACCCCGGCAGATGTGCGCCGCCTGGCCCAGCGTCTGCTGAAGCCCGATCAGCTGGTGATCCTGGCAGTGGGCAAGGCCTCCGACATGGAAGCGGGCGATGGGGACCATCCGGGCAAGCTGGCCGAGATTCTGCCCTTGCCCCTGGCGCGCCTCCCTCTGCGGGATCCCCAGACCCTCAAGCCACTGAATTAGGGGCTGTCGGCTATCAGCTATCAGCTATCGGCCTACTAGGGCTTAACGCTGCCCAGTGGGCACGCCTTGGCGCAGCCGCTGCAGCCGCTGTTGCAGTCGGGTTCGGTGCGGAAGCTGCGGCGCAGGCCGAGGGCGAACCAGCCCGCAGAGAGCGCCACCAGCACCAGGACCAGCGCGGACTGGGCGCTCATGCAAACCCCAGAGCATGGCCGATGGCCACGGTGACCCAGGCGAGGCCCCAGCCCAGCACCAGCCCGTAGGCCACGGTAAAGGCCGCCCAGCCCCAGCTCCCGGCCTCGCGGCGGATCATGGCCAGGGTGCCCAGGCAGGGCGTGTAGATCAGCGTGAAGATCATGAAGGCCAGGGCCGTGAGGGGCGTGAGGCCCGAGCCATCCCGCAGGGCCACCTGGAGCGGGCTGAGGCGCTCGCCAGCCTTGGGCTCCTCGCTGGCTTGATGGATGACGGCCATGGTGGAGACCACGATCTCCTTGGCCACGAAGCCTGCGGTGAGGGCAATGACATCTTTCCAGGCCTCGGGGCGCTTGTGCTCGGGGTCCAGGATGGGGCGCAGCACCGGCTCTACTTTCTGGCCAAGACGGGCTGCCAGACTGGTGTTCACGATGCGGCTCTCGTGGGCAAGTTGCAGGGTTCGCAGACGCTCTTCGGTCTCGGCTGGGGGCAGGTTAAGGGTGGCGACAGCCTGGCGCTGCTGTTGGTACTCCAGGGTCCACTCGCGGTTCGCAATGCCGGGGTAGCGGGACAGGAACCACACCAGCGTGGCCCCGGCGAAGATGGTGGTGCCGGCCCGGGTGAGGAAGATGGAGCCCTTCTCCCACATGTGGATCAACGTGGCCTTCAGCATGGGCAGGCGGTAGGGCGGGAGCTCCATCACGAAAGGCGCACTGGGGCCCGAAAACAGGGAGCTGCGCAGCAGACGCCCCATGAGGACCGCCAGGGCCAGGCCCAGGAAGTGCATGGCCAGGATGGTGAGGGCCGCCATGAGCGGCGTGAAGAAGGTCCCCGCAATGACGATGTAGACCTGGAGGCGCGCCGAGCAACTCACCAGGGGGGTCACCAGAATGGTGATGAGGCGGTCCTGTCGGCTTTCAATGGTTCGCGCCGCCTGGATGGCCGGCACGTTGCAGCCGCTCCCCATGATGAGGGGGATGAAGCTCTTCCCATGGAGGCCCATGACATGCATGAGGCGGTCCATGATGAAGGCCGCCCGGGCCATGTAGCCCGTGTCCTCCAGGAAGGCGATGCAGCCCATGAGGATCATGATCACGGGCACGAACACGATGACCGCGCTCACTCCGGGGATGACGCCATCCACCAGCAGGCTGGTGAGCTCGCCCACGGGGAGGCGCGCTGCCGCGAAGGCTGCCAACCCCTTGAAGGCATCGCCGATCCAGTCCTGGGGGATCTTCCCGAGGATGAACGACAGGGAGTACACCAGCACCAGCACCACAGCGAAAATGGGAATGCCCAGCAGACGGTGGGTGAGCACCGCATCCAGGCGCGAGGTGGGCGTCGCCCCCTCGTCCGCCGCAGAGGCGACCTCCTTCACCAGGCCGTGGGCGAAGCCGTAGCGGCGCTCGGCCACCAGGGTGGCGCCATCCGCACCCAGGTGGGGCTCGAGAAAGGCAAAGCTCTTGGCCAGCTGCAGGGTGATGGCCTCGCGGGCGTGGCTCTCCTGGATCCGCTGCTTGGCCTCGGCGTTGTTCTCCAGCAGCTGCAGGGCCAGCCAGCGGGGGGGCATGGTGGCCTTGAGCACCTCGTCCCGGCCGATCTCGGTCTCCAGGGCCCGCAGCTCACCTTCGATGTCGTGGCCATAGTCCACGGTGATGCGGCGGCAGCGGCTGGACTCACCCCGGGCCATGGCGGCCAGGAGGGCCTTGAGAGGATCGATGCCCTGCTCCCGGTTGCCCACCGTGGGGATCACTGGGCCACCCAGGAGGGTCTCCAGGGCCGGTACATCGATGTTGATGCCACGCCCCAAGGCGTCGTCCATCATGTTCAGCACGAAGGCCACGGGCTTGCCCAGCTCCAGCAGCTGGGTGCTCAGGTAGAGGTTGCGCTCCAGGTTGGAGGCATCCAGCACGTTGAGTACCAAGTCGACCTCGGGGGAGGCCAGGAACTGGGCGGCCACCCGCTCGTCATCGCTGCGCGCCGCCAGGGAGTAGGTACCGGGGAGGTCCACCACCTCCAGGGTGCTGCCCTCGTAGTCGAAGGTCCCGCTGCGGCGCTCCACCGTGACGCCCGGCCAGTTGCCCACATGGTGTCGGGAGCCGGTCAGGGCATTGAACAGTGTGGTTTTGCCACAGTTGGGGTTACCCGCCAGGGCGATGGTCAGGGGCATCACACCCCCCGCTGAACCAGGATGCAGGCGCTTTCTTCCCGGCGAAGGGACAGGTGGTAGCCCTTGATCACCAGCTCCATGGGATCACCCAGGGGGGCCAGCTTGACCACGCGCAGTACGGCGCCCCGGATGAACCCCATCTCCAGGAGCCGCTGCCGCACAGGGCCCTGGGCCTGGACTTCCACAACCTCTCCCTGATCTCCAGGTTGGAGTAGACTTAGGGATATGGGTGGATTTTGAGTCATTGTCTCAACTCTGTCCATTCAGTGTAACCACCTTGGTCCAGGTCACAAGGCCCTCTACCGGGGATGTGATCTCCGTCTAGACTGGAGTCAATGCCTTCCACCAGCCCCCTCACCATACCCAATGCCCTGACCCTGTTGCGGATCCTTGCGGTTCCGTTCTTTGCCATTGCCCTCTGGTATGGCCACCACTGGCAGGCTTTCTTTATTTTCGCAGGTGCCGCCATCACCGACCTGCTGGACGGCCTCATTGCCCGGGCCCTGGACCAGCGCTCGGACCTGGGGGCCATCCTGGACCCTGCCGCCGACAAGCTGCTGATGACCACGGCCTTCATTCTTATGGCCTGGCGCACCGAGGGCATGACAGCCCCCATCCCCGTTTGGGTGGCGATCCTGGCCATCACGCGTGATCTGGTGATCTCCTTTTATGCCTTCGCCTCTGTGGACCGCCTGAGCGACAGCACCTTCAAGCCCAGCCTCATGGGCAAGCTCAGCACCGCCATGCAGCTGGTCGCCGTCTCCCTGGGCCTGTTCTTCAACGCGGTGGGCTACCGGCCCTGGATGGATCCCTTCCTGCCCGAGATGTACTGGCTCGTGGCCGCCCTCGTGCTGGCTTCGGGTATCCACTACTTCATGAGGGCCATCCGCTCGGCCCGGGCCTGATACACTGGCACTTCCGCGTCGGGAGACGCCGAAGGAGCCACCATGAGCAAGCCTGTCCCCAAGAAGGGGCCCCGTTCCATGTCTGCCCCCACCAAATCAAGCGCACCCCGCAGCCAGGGGCGCCCAGGGCCGCGCCCCGCAGCGGACACCCGTCCGCCGCGTCCCGGAAGCCGCACGCGCACCGCACCGGACGGCGCCTCGGACACTCGTCCGGCCCGACCTGGAGCCCGCACCCGCACGGCACCCGGCGGCCCTTCGGACACCCGCTCGCCTCGCCCTGAGGGGCGCACCCGGCCCACCTCGGACACTGCTGCTGAGTACCGAACGCCCCGCCCTGCCGGACGCACCCGCACCGCACCGGACACCGGCGCGGACACCCGCACACCCCGCCCCGCTGGACGCACCCGCACCGCCCCGGACGCTGGCTCGGATTACCGTACACCCCGTCCTGCGGGACGCACCCGCACGGCACCAGACGCTGGCTCGGACACCCGTACGCCCCGCCCCGCCGGACGCACCCGCACCGCCCCGGACGCTGGCTCGGATTACCGTACACCCCGTCCTGCGGGACGCACCCGCACGGCACCGGACGCTGGCTCGGACACCCGTACGCCCCGCCCCGCAGGACGCACCCGCACGGCACCAGACGCTGGCTCGGACACCCGCGCACCCCGCCCCGCCGGACGCACCCGCACCGCACCGGGCGCCGCAGCGGACACCCGCTCCCACCGACCTGACAAGCGCACCCGCACGGCCGCTCCGGAAGCAGCCAAGCCCCGCACCCTGCGTCCGCCGACGGAGCGCCGGCCCGCCCGTGCCGGCGATGAGCGCCTGCAGAAGATCCTCGCCGCCGCTGGCATCGACAGCCGCCGGGCCTGCGAGGAGATCATCCTGGAGGGCCGGGTCCAGATCAACGGTGTGACTGTCACGGAGCTGGGCACCAAGGCCGACCCGCGCCGGGATGAGATCACCGTGGACCTGATTCCCATCCAGCGGGAGGCCCCGGTCTACATCCTGATGAACAAGCCCAAGGGCTACGTCACCACGGTGAAGGATGACCAGGGTCGCCCCACGGTGATGGCCCTGCTGAAGGATGTCGCCGGCCGGGTCTACCCGGTGGGTCGCCTCGACTTCAACTCCGAAGGCCTGTTGCTCATGACCAACGACGGGGCCCTGGCCCAGATCCTCATGGGACCCGAGCACGAAGTCCCCAAGGTCTACCTCGTGAAGGTGCACCGGACCCCCAAGCCGGAGCTGCTGCGGGAGTTCCAGGAGGGCTTCCTCCTCAGTGGCCAGCGGCTCAAGCCCTGCCACATCGAGATCGCTGAGAAGGGGGACAATCCCTGGCTCAAGGTCACCCTCACGGAAGGCAAGAACCAGCAGATCCGCCGCATGTTCGCCGCCGTGGGACACCCCGTCAGCAAGCTGCGCCGGGTGCAGTTCGGCCCCCTCGCCGACCCCCTGCTGAAGCCCGGAACCTGGCGCTACCTCAGCCCCCAGGAGATCACCGCCATCAAGAGCCTCTAGGGGCCTGAGCCTCCGGCCGGTGGCGCCCCTCGAGGGGTGGCACCGGCCGGATTTTCAGCCCAGGATCAGGCTCCGCACAGCGAGCAGGACCTCACGGAGGAAGAACACCAGGGCCGCCACGAAGGCGCCCATGGCGAGGATGAAGAGCGAGGCCACCGCGGTGGTCACGCTGGCCTTCAGCATGGCCCCCAGGAAGACGACCGCGATGCTGACGCAGACCAGGAGGGCAGCAGTGGTGCCGAAGGTGATGGCCAGGTTCACGTAGTGCCGCCGCTTGGCCAGGGTGTGCATCTCCTCACGGATGGCTGGCACCCGCTCCGCAGGGGCCGTCTCCAGCCGATCCATGAGGACCCGGGCGCGGTCCACAATGCGCGCCATGCGCGCCGACAGCACCCCGAGGATGGTGCCGATGGACGTCAACAGAAAGACCGGCGCCACCGCCAGCTGAATGACGTGGGAGATGTCGTAGATGGTTTGATCGGAAACAGGTACAGGCATGAGCTAGAGCGCTTCTTCCTCGAAGTCCAGCATGTGGCCGCTCTTGCGGGCCTTGGTCTTGAGGTAGCGCAGGTTGTGGGGGTTGGCGGCCAGCTGATGCCGCTCGCGCTCGACTTCGATGCCGGCAGACACCAGGGCCCCGATCTTCCGGGGGTTGTTGGTGAGCAGCTTGACCTTGGTGATGCCGAAGAACTTGAGCATCTCCACGGCGCAGTCGTAGGTGCGCAGGTCGTCCGGGAAGCCGAGGGAGTGGTTCGCTTCCACCGTGTCCAGGCCTTGCTCTTGCAGGGCATAGGCCTTGAGCTTGTTCAGGAGGCCGATACCCCGGCCCTCCTGGCGCAGGTAGAGGACCATGCCCCCGTGCTCCGCCACATGCCGGAGGGCTTCCTCCAGCTGTTCACGGCAGTCGCACTTGAGGCTGCCGAGCACATCGCCAGTCCAGCACTCGGAGTGGATGCGCACGGCGATGCGGCGGCGGGCGTCGATCTCGCCGGCCACGATGGCCAGGTGCTCCTTGCCCGTGGCGTGCTCCAGGAAGCCATAGACCACAAACTTCCCGAAGGTGGAAGGCACGTTGGCCTTGGCAATGAAGGGGACTTTGTCCGCCTGGAGCTTGCAGAAGAGCTCAAGCTTGGGGGCGCTGCTGGGGTCTTTGGGGGCCATGGGGGGTTCCGGAGAAGGGCGTTCAGGTCTTGGATGCCGCCCGAGGGAAAAATGGAGCCACTCCCCAGACTAGCACCCCGGTATGCCGGACCTCAGGCCAGGTCCTGGCGCATGCGGTCCACCACGGCCGCCTCCACCTGGGCGATGAACTCCGCCAGGGGCAGGTCCACTTTGGCGCCGGAGGCCAGCCGGTGGCCGCCCCCACCAAAGAGCCGGCACACCGCATTCACATCCACCCGCTCCCGGGACCGCAGGCTCACCTTGGCGCGGCCATCCGGCGTCTCCGAAAAGAGGGCGGCCACCTCCACGCCCTGCAGACGGCGGGGTTCCTCCACCAGATCATCCAGATCCTCGGGGGTGGCCCCGCAGGCGGCCAGGTCGGCCCGGGACACCGCCACGTAGGCGAAGCGCCCCTCTTCCCGCAGCTGCAGGCCGCGGATGGCCTCCCCGAAGAGGCGGAGCTTGGCGGGGGTGGCGGTCTGGTAGAGGGCATTGTAGGTGCGGGCCGACTGGGCCCCCTGGGTGATGAGGTCGGCAGCGGCCTGGTGGATGGCGGCGGTGCTGTTGGAGTGCCGGAAGTTGCCCGTGTCGCTCACGATGCCGGCATAGAGGGCCTGCACCACCACGGGTGGCAAGGAACCCCCCAGGCGGGGCCGCAGGAGGTCGTAGACCAGCTGCGCGCTCGCACTGGCGGTGGGATCCCGGAACTCTTCGTCGAAGCCCTGGGGGCCGTCCTTGAGGTGATGGTCCAGGCAGGCCCGGCGGGCCCCCGTGGCTTGAAACGCCCCATGGAGGGGTCCCATGCGCCGGGGCTCCGAGGCATCGATGAGCAGCCAGGCATCGGGCCAGGCCGCCAGGTCCTGGTGAGCGCCGGCGGGAGCGTAGGCTTCCACCCAGCCTTCGGGGTCGAGAAAGCGCAGGTTTTCCGGCAGCCCGGGGGTCACCACGATGCGAGCGGCTTTGCCCTGGGTCTTGAGATGGGCCGCCAAGGCGATGGCCGCTCCCACCCCGTCCCCGTCAGGGTTTTCGTGGGTAGCGAGCAACAACCGAGTGTGGTTGCCCAAGAAATCCGCAAGGCGATCCAGCATAATTCCTGACCTCTCCAGTCAGGATATCAGAGCCTGGGGGCCGGAATCAGAGCTGTTCCCGCCGGCTCTCCAGGCTGCTGGGCTGAAAGGCCTTCAGCTCGTGGACAACCTCGGCCAGCAGGGCCCGCTTGAGGGCATAGGGCAGGAAGGCGCTCTTGAAGCCCATGATGATGAGCTCCTTGATCTCCTCGAGGTTGAAGCCCAGCTCCTCGTGGATGACCAGCAACTCCTGGCTGACGGAGGTGTTGGTCACCATCCGGTTGTCGGTGTTCACCGTCACCCGTAGCCCCAGGTCGTAGAAGAGGCGGATGGGGTGGTCAGCCATCTTCTTCACGGCCTTGGTCTGCAGGTTGCTGGAGGGGCAGCACTCCAGGGGGATCCGGTGGTCGTTCACGTAGTTGAGCAGGTCCCCGTCCTCGATGAGCCGCACGCCGTGGCCGATGCGGTGGGCGCCACAGAGATGGATGGCCTGGTGGATGCTCTCCGGCCCGTAGGCCTCACCGGCGTGGAGGGTGCAGTTGATGTTGTTCTGAAGCACGCGCCCGAAGGCGTCCTTGTGCCGCTTGGCGGGGAAGTTTTCCTCGGCCCCCGCCAGGTCGAAGCCCACCACGCCCTTGTTCTTGAAAGCCACGGTGAGGTCAGCCAGCCGCAGCGAAATGTCCGGCGAGATGTGCCGCATGCCGCAGAGGATGACGCCGGTCTTGATGTTGTACTTCCGCTCGGCGCGGCCCAGGCCCTCCAGCACCGCCTGGACGATGGCGTGCAGGGTGAGGCCCTGGTTCTGGTGAAGGATGGGGCTGTAGCGGACCTCCATGTACCGCACATTCTCCAGGGCCGCATCCTCAGCCAGCTCGAAGGCCGTGCGTACCAGGCTGTCGTAGGTCTGCATCACAGAGAGGGTGACGTCGAAGGCCCGGAGGTAGTCCACAAGGGACTTGCA
Source organism: uncultured Holophagaceae bacterium (assembly GCA_903890595.1). GTDB lineage: Bacteria > Acidobacteriota > Holophagae > Holophagales > Holophagaceae > Geothrix. The sequence continues at coordinate 11,974 of CAITBU010000214.1, forward strand.
GTCATCGCCCACTTCCACAAAGGGCCGCAGGCCATCGACAGAATCAGCGGGCAGCTTCACCTTCTGCTCCTCCGCCAGCTGGAGGATGGTCGGAATGCGAAGGCTGCCATCCAGGTGGACGTGCAGATCGGTCTTGGGAAGGCGCTGGAGATCCTGCAGGGAGAGTTTAGCCATGGCCAAGACTACCCCAGGCATTGGCTATCAGCTATCGGCTGTCAAATTTCAGCTATCAGCTATCAGCTATCAGCTAAAGCCAACATCCGTGGGACTGGGTCGTCCGGGGCGCGCCAGTCCTGATGGGCCGGGGCTTTTGACCGCCCGTACCAGCACGGCCCACCAATCCCGTCCAAGCCCTTATTGAGCCGATAGCTGACAGCCGACAGCCGACAGCTAAGTATTCAGCTGACTCATGCGGTGGGCCAGGGTGGGGCCGTCGGTGGTCTTGCCTTGGCAGGCCCGGCAGAGGCCAAAGATCTGGTGGCTGTGGTGCATGGGCTGGAAGTCGTGCTCCTGGCAGATCTGGTCCTGGAGGGCCTCCAGGTCCGCCCGGAAGTACTCGATGATGGCATCGCAGTTGAGGCAGATCAGGTGATCGTGGTGCTCGTCCTTCTGGGCTGCCTCGTAGTGGGCGTGGTGGTCCCCGAAGCTGCTCTTGCGAACGAGTCCGCACTGCACCAGGAGGTCCAGGGTCCGATAGACCGTGGCCCGGCTGATGGCCTTCCCCTTCTGCTTCAGTGCCATGTGGAGCTGATCGGCGTCGAAGTGGTGAGACTGACCGAAAACTTCCGCCACCAGATCCAGCCGCTCCCCCGTCAATTTCAGCTGCCGGGAGCGTAAAAAGCTCTCGAAACGCTGCTGTTCCTCTGGTCTTTCGGCCTTCGGTTTGCGCATGTATCCCTCGGTAGGGGGGTGGAAGGGGGCTTAGGAAAAAGTCTACTTTACATCTATACAATCTCAATAGATAATACGTAGTCATATAAATGAATTGGAGAACCCATGGCCATTGTTACGATTGAATCCCCTCGCCTTAATTCCGACCAAAAAGTCCGAATCGGCGAAAAAATCCTCCAGGCCCTAGGGCAGGAAGGCGTGCTGGCCAGCTCTGTGGTGGTGCTCTTCCACCCTGAGCGCGGCGACATGTACATGGACCACCTGCTGGTCCAGGCCGAGACTGAGACGGCTGCCCCAGCCCCAGCCAAATCCGCTCCTGCGGCCGTCGCTGCTCCGGCCCCGGTTGAGGCTGAAGCTGGCCCCTCCTACAAGATCAAGGCCCGCCGCACCCAGGCGGAGCTCGAGGGCATCAAGCAGGACCTCATGGGCGCGCTCCGTCAGCGCGGCTCCCTCAACAGCTTCGAAGCCCAGGAGTCCCTGGGCCTCAAGGACTGTGACTGGGCCCCTGCCACCCTCCGCCGGATGTTCACGGAGCTGGAAGAAGCGAGCCTCGTGGGGAAGATCGGGCAGAAGCGCGGCACGCGCTACCTGTGGACCGGCCCTGCGGATGACGGCGCCTCCCTGCCCCCCGCCATCCTGGTGAAGGCTGAGACCGACGAGGCCTAAGCCAGCATCCGGCCTCTGCCACACTCGGGGCATGGACTGGTTTGCCTGGGACTTTGATCGTCCCGCCTACTTCGATATCTACGCTGACAAGGCCGCAGACGCGGCCCTGGAAGGCCCTGCCCTGGCCCAGCTCCTGGGCCTGCCCCCCGGGAGCCAGGTCCTCGACCTGCCCTGTGGCTGGGGGCGCCTCCACCCCTTCCTCCGCGACCGGGGGCTCCGGGTGGTCGGCGGCGACCTCAGCCCCATGAACCTGGCCCGGCACCGGCAGGAACGCCCGGCGCCGCTGGCCCGCCTCGACCTGCGCCGCCTACCCTTCCGGGACGGCTGTGCGGACGGCGTGTTCTGCGCCTTTACCAGCTGGGGCTACTTCGCCACCCACGAGGAGAACCTCCGCCAGCTGCAGGAGTTCGCCCGGGTGCTCCGCCCCGGCGGCGTGCTGCTTCTGGACCTGGTGGGGCGCACCAGCCTCCGGGCGGACACGGCCCCCATCGAGGGGCGCTGGCTGGCCTTCGAAGACGGGAACTACCAGGAGCGGGTCACCTGGAGCCCTGATGGCCGCCGCATCATCACGGAGCGCCGCTGCCAGGGGGAGTCCTTCCGGCACGACATCTGGATTCCTTCCGACGGAGAGGTTCGCACCGCCCTGGCCCGGGCCGGGTTCGGGCCGGTGGCGGCTTTTGGAGGCCTGGACGGCAGCCCATGGACAGAGAAGTCGGACCGGTGGATCTACCGAGCCCTCAGACCCTGACACCCCGGGCCGCTAGCAGGTAGGCTCCGTACACCAGGCCACAGAGCCCCAGCCCCAGGGGTAGGCCCACAGCCTGGACCAGGGCCCCGCCCACCAGGGGGCCCACCATCATTCCCACAGAGTAGGCCAGGTTCAGGATCGAGAAGGCCGAGCCGAAGCTCTGGCTGCCCAGGCGCTCCACCTGGTCGGCCAGGGCGGGGCTGGAGGGACTCATGATGAAGCTGGTCGCACTGCCGAGGCCCACCATCGCCAGGACCACCAGCCAGGGCCGGGGCAGCAGGGCCGGAATGGGGAGCAGCAGCACCACCAGGACCAGCCCCATGCGCAGCACCCGCACCCGCCCGATGCGGTCCGACAGCCGACCCATAAGCGGGGAGGTGATGGCATGGGCCAGGGCGGCGAAAGCGAAGCAGACCCCGATGGCCGCTGGCCCGAGGCCCAGGCGGCGGTCCAAGTCCAGGGGCAGGGTGGACTCCAGCAGGGCCCAGAGCCCGGAGCCCAGGGCCATGGCCCCCGCAAACAGTCGAATGACGGGGTTGGCAAAGAGCTGCCGGAAGGGGAGGCGCGGTCCCCGCTCAGGCTCTGCCCCCGGCAACAGAAAGACCCGGCCGGCGGCATCGAGGGCCACCAGGCAGGCCCCCAACACGAAGGGTGAAGCCGGCCCAAGGTGCTGGTCCAGGAAGCCCGAAACCGGGGGGCCAATGAGCACGCCCATGTTGGCAGCGGCGAAGGCGGTGCCCATGGCCTTGCCCCGGGACTCTGCCGGGAAGTGGTCTGCCAGCAGCGCCATCCCAGGGAGCCAGGTCGCCGACCCAGCCACCCCCTGGAGGAAGCGCGCCGCCACCAGGAGGCCAAAGTTCCTAGAGACGGCGAAGACCAGGGTGGTCGCCGCGAGCCCCGCCAGCCCCCACAGCATGGGTGCCCGTCGGCCATACCGGTCGGTCAGCACCGCCACGGGGAAGGTGGCCAGCAACAGGCCCACCGCATAGCTGCCGAAGAGGATCCCCACTTCCATCGGGTTGAGGTGCAGGTCCCGTGCATACCGGGGCAGCAGGGGCACCAGCAGGTAGTAGAGGAGCGTGTCCACATGGAAGGCCAGAGCCGTCACCAGCAAGGCAGAGGTCTGGTTGGAGGGACGGCGCATCCCTCCACTATGGGCCAGGACCGGGCTCCGAACATCCGCCCTGGAGGGTCAAGCGAGGGGAGGGCTTGCCCGACGCGAGCGCAGGGGGCCCGGGGGTGTTTGCGCAGCAAGGAACCCCCGGACAGCATTGACACGGCCCCCTTTCGGAGGCCGCGGTGGATCGGTAAGCCGGGTTCTGTCGCGGGGCGTCATTCCTCTGGGATGACTGTCACCAGCCACCTCGTGCGACCTACCCGCCGACTCGGTCGGGTCAACCCTCGCCGCTTGCGCGGTGCGTCGGCCTATTTGGTCTTGCTCCCTGGGGGGTTTGCCATGCCCGTCCTGTTACCAGTCCGGCGGTGGGCTCTTACCCCACCGTTTCACCCTTACCTGATCCGCTTGCGCGGCCATCGGCGGTTTGTTCTCTGTTGCACTTTCCGTCGGGTCACCCCGCCCTGGTGTTACCAGGCCCAGCACCCTGTGGAGCCCGGACTTTCCTCTGCCATCGCTGGCAGCGACGCCCTGATCCACAGGCCCACGGTAGCACGGGCCCTGGCCCTGGCGTCTCAGGAGAGGGGCAGAGGCAGGACCCAGCCCTCCCGCTGGAGGTCCTCCAGCAGGGTCCAGGCCGCGGCGTGGGGATCCCCGCCCCGCTCGGCCAGGACCTCCTCCCGGAACCGGATCCGATAGGGCTCCAGGGCCGGGTGGGGGTCGGAGCCCAGCCCCGCATCGGCCTGGAAGAGCCGCAGCAGCAGGGCCTCGGGGTGGGCGTGCCCGATGCCCACGGCGCACAGGACGGCCCCGCCCAACCCCTCGTGGGCACCCGCCTGCAGGAGGCGCTCCCGCAGGGGCTCCAGCAGGTCCGTTTCGGCAGCGAGGCCCAGGCAGCGGA
>CAITBU010000215.1 GCA_903890595.1 uncultured Holophagaceae bacterium
GTGGTGCTGGCGGACCAGACGGGCGGCGTGAAGACCTACCGGGACATGGTCACCGCCATCCATGTGCTCAAGCCCCTCTTCGAACAGCTGGAAGGCACCCACGTCGGCCTCATGCTGCCGGCCTCCGGCGGCGCCAGCATCCTTTACCTGGCCCTGCTCTTCGCCGGCAAGACGCCGGTGCTGGTGAACTGGACCGCTGGCGCCCGCAGCATGGCTTTCAGCCTGGATCTGGTGGGGGTTCAGCGGGTCATCAGTGTCACCACCCTGGTGAACCGCCTGGATGCCCAGGGCGTGGATCTGGGCGCGGTGCGCAGCCGCCTCTTCCTGCTCGACGAGGTGGGAAAGAAGATCTCTCTCGCCACCAAAATCGTTGCCGCCCTCAAGGCCAAGTTCAGCTGGGCGGAGCTGCAGGCAGCTCGGCCGCCGGAGACCGCAGCGGTGCTCTTCACCAGCGGCAGTGAGAGCCTGCCCAAGGCCGTGCCGCTCAGCCACAGCAACATCCTGACCAACATCCGAGACGTGGCCGAGGCCATCTGCTTCCGCCCGGACGAGCGGGTCATGGGCTGTCTGCCGCCCTTCCACGCCTTCGGCCTCACCACCACCACCATCCTGCCTGTGCTCCTGGGCCTCCGGGTGGTCTACCACCCCAACCCCACCGAGGGGAGAATGCTGGCCCGCCTCATCGAGGCCTACCACGCCACCCTCCTGGTGGGCACGCCCACCTTCCTGGGCGGCATCCTGCGCCAGGCGGAGGACCGGCACCTGGAGTCCCTGCGCACGGTGGTCTCCGGGGCGGAGAAGTGCCCGGAGCAGGTCTACGCCACCCTGGCCCGGCGCTGGCCAGGCACCGTGGTGCTGGAGGGCTACGGCATCACGGAGTGCTCGCCCGTGGTATCCGTGAACCGGGAGGACGACCCCCGCCCGGGCAGCATTGGGCGGCCGCTGCGCTCCCTGGCGTGGGCCATCGTCGATCTGGAGCGGGGCTGCCGGGTGGAGCCCGGCCAAGCCGGCATGTTGCTGGTGCGCGGCCCGAGCATCTTCAGCGGCTACCTCAACCCGGAGGTGGAGTCCCCCTTCGAGACCTTCGAGGGCCACGCCTGGTACCGCACCGGGGACCTGGTGCGCCAGGATCGGGGCGTGCTGGTCTTCGCTGGCCGCCTCAAGCGCTTCGTCAAGCTGGGCGGCGAGATGGTCTCCCTCCCCGCCATCGAGGAGGTGCTGTCCCACCGCTTCCAGGGCGACGAGGAGACCGAGCCCTGCCTGGCCGTGGAGGCCTCCGAGGCCGAGCTGAACCCGGACCTGATCCTCTTCTCGGTGTCCGGCATCCTGCGGGACGAGGCCAATGCCGCCATCCGGGCGGCGGGCTTGTCGGCCCTGCACAGCATCCGCGTGGTGCGCAAGGTGGAGCAGATCCCCACCCTGGGCACCGGCAAGACCGACTACCGGGCCCTCCGGGCGCTGCTGACCGAACCCACGACCTAGTCGTCCACCGCCACCAGCAGGGCCAGGCCCAGGCCGCCGCCGATGCCCAGGGTGGCCACGCCCAGGCCGCCGCCCCGGGCCCGCAGGCGGTGCACCAGGGTGCAGACAATGCGAGCCCCAGTGGCGCCGATGGGATGCCCCAGGGCCACCCCGCCGCCGGCGACGTTGAGGCGCTCCTCAGGAATGCCCAGCTGGTGCTGGCAGACCAGCAGCTGGGCCGAGAAGGCCTCGTTGAGCTCCCACAGGTCGATGTCGCCCACGCCCAAGCCCTGGGCTGCAAGAAGGCGGCGCACCGCGGGCACCGGGGCCTCCCCCATGTCCAGGGGGTCCACGCCGGCCTCGCTCCAGCCTAGGATGCGGGCCAGGGCCGGGGCCCCCCGCGCCTGATCGCGGCGGGCCAGGAGGAGGGCGGCGGCGCCGTCGGAGAGGGCCGAGGCATTGCCCGCCGTGATCTGGCCGTTGGCCTCGAAGGCCGTGGGCAGGTGGGCCAGGTCGGCACGGGTCAGGTCCGGCCGCACGCACTCGTCATGGTCCAGGGCGGGGCAGGGAGCCAGCTCGGGTCCGGCGGGTGAGGCCCCGGCTCGGCGATGGCTCTCGGCGGCCCAGGCGTCGGCCTCCAGGCGGGTGATGCCCCGCTTCGCCACGAGGCGCTCGATGGTCTGGCCCATGAGGAGGCCCGTGACCGGGCACTTCAGGCCGTCCTGGTGCATGACATCCGGCAACTGGCGGTGGCCCATGCGGAAGCCCCAGCGCAGGCCCGGCACCAGGTGCGGGGTGTCGGACATGGCTTCGCTGCCGCCCGCCAGCACAGGGGGTGCTCCCGGCTCAGCCAGGCGGCCTGCCGCCAGGATGAGGGCTTGGAGGCTGGACCCGCAGGCCATGTTGAGGGTGTAGGCCGGGGTGTCCAGGGCCAAGCCGGCCTTGAGGGCGATGGTGCGGGCCGGGTTCATGCCCTGGGTGTGGCTGCGGGCCATGCCCCAGAGGAGGCCCCCGGGGCGGGGTAGGGCCGGGTCCGCCAGGACGGCGCTCACCGCCGACAGGCCCAGGCCCACGGCCCCGATGCCTGCCAGGCTGCCACCGTAGCGGCCCTGGGGTAGGCGCCGGGCGGCGAGGATGAGGAGGTCGCCGGGGCCACTCATCGGGCCGGATCCCAGTCGTCGGGGGTGGGCTCCCGGGGGCCCAGGCGAGCATCCGGCGGGAACCAGCCGTCCCAGAGCGCCAGGTGGCGGGCGATGTACTCCCGGGTCCAGAGGCGGAGGCGGCGGGTCCAGGTCCGGGCGGTGCTGGGGGCCGCCACCCCCCAGGCCCGCAGGCCCATGCGCTCAGCCAGGTAGAGGGCCCGGGGTAGGTGGAAGTCCGAGGTGACGATCACCAGCTGCCGCTGGCCGAAGACGGCCTGGGCCCGGCGCAGGCTGTCCCAGGTGCGAACCCCGGCATAGTCGCTGACGATGTGGAGGGGGGGGACGCCCTGGCGCATGAGCCAGCGGCGCATGGCCTGGGGCTCATTGTAGTTGGCGTGGCGGTTGTCCCCGGACACCAGGAACCACCGGACCCGCCCGCTGCGGTAGAGCTCCAGGGCCGTGCGGAGCCGGCCCTCCAGGAGCAGGGTGGGCTCACCGTCCCCATAGACGCCGGCCCCAAGCACCAGGACCGCACCCCCCACCGCTGGCAGGGTCTCCAGGCTGTAGGTCTGCAGGCGGTGCATGGCCGGGAACCTTCCCAGGGTCCAGAGCAAGTCTCCGCATAGGGCCAGCGCCAGAACCAGGGCCAGGGGCCACCGGAGCCGGAGGAAGCGATGAAGGAAGGCGGAGAACAGCATCGTGAGTTAGCATAGACCTTTCGCCCGCCCAGCCCCACGGTCCTCCGTCCCACCCGTGCCTTTCCAGACGAGATTCCCCTGATGAACATGAGCCCTGCCCCTGTTTCCGCCTTTCCCTGGCTTGTCCTGCTGAACGCTGGGCGGGTCCTGGTCCCGGCGGGGTTGCTGCTGGCTGCGACGGGCTGCTTCCGGGCCACCGGGATTTCCCGCCCCGCCGCCGTCGTGGAAGAGATCCCTGCCTCCGGGGGGGACCGCGTCACGGGCCTCAAGGCCACGGCGGGTGCTGGCGACTTCTACATCGGCAATGATTCGGTCCACCTGGCCGTGGACGGCGCTGCCTTCGGCGACCGGGGCGGCCAGTTCGGTGCAGTTTCCGGCGGCGCCATCCTGGATGTGGGCATCCTCTCCCTGGACCAGAGCTACCACCGGGTCTCCATGCCCACGGACCTGCTGGAGCGCCTGGGTCCTGTGGCGAACCAGGACCCGGACCTGCCCCTGGTCTTTGACCAGTACGCCCCTGGCGGCGATTCCAACACGGTCTACCTGAACATGGGCGGCTACCTCCTGGACTCCTTGGGCAAGCTGGGTGTAGCCACTGACAGCCTGGGCCGGGTGCGAGGTGTCACGGTCACCCACCGCATTACCCTGAACAAGGGCGATGCCTTCTTCCTGCTGGAAACGACCCTTGCCAACAGCAGCGGTGCCACCCTCCCCCTGCGCAACCTGGGCGACCACCTGTCCCAGCGGGGCGGCGGCTTCCGCTTCGTGGTGCCCGCCCTGTCGACCTTCACCGGAACCCCCCTCACCACCTGGGGCGTGGAGATCCCCGGCACCAACTTCAGCACCCCCCTGACCTCCAGCGTGGTGGCCCCCATGGTGGGCCTCATGGGCGCAGAGTCCGCCGGCAACACCCTGGATTCCCATGCCTCCATGGGCATCATGCCTCTGGATGTGGACACCGTCCTGGTGGCCTCGGATCCCCAGCAGGCCCTCACCGAGAAGCGCCCCCTCTTCCCGGCCCGCTTGGTGGTGGGCAGTCCTGCCGCAGCCAGCCTGGCCAATGGCAGCACCCTCAGCTACCGGCGTCGCCTCTATGTCATGGGTGGGCCCAGCTTCATCTCCGTCCTGCCCTCCCAGACCACGGCGATCTTCAGCCTCATGGCCCAAGCCCGGGCGGCCCTCAAGGGCGAGGACGTGGGCTACCTCGCCTACAACTCCTTCGGTACGGCCACGGGTGGTGGCCCCCTCCAGACGGAGTTCCGCTTCGAGCGCTACACCTACAGCGGTGCCCTCCCCTTCGATCCGGCGAGCAGCAGCAGTCCCGCCAGCCTGGCCGCCAACTGGCGCCTGGAGCGCGTGGAGTGGCGCGAACCCTCCAACTCCTCGGCTTCCGCCGTCGGTCTGTTCCTCCCCGCCATCCCCGATGGGACGACGGGCCTCACCCAGCGCTATCGCCTCACGGCGCGGAACGCCATCCAGACCTCGGCGCCCCTCTACCTGGGCACCAACGTCATGGATGCCAACCGCCCCTACCTGCCCACCCCCATCACCCCCTCCAAGACCCAGAACTGGCAAGTTTCGGAAGCCCTCAGCCCGGAGCGGGCAGACGTGCTTGATGCCACCGGCAACGTCACCCAGTTCCGGCAGACCGTCCATGTCTTCAGTGCCCGGCAGTCTGGGACGCTGGAATACGGCGGCTTGAATCCACTGCGGATGACCTTCCAGGGAATCGGCGTCCCGGACCCGGACGTCCAGCGCAGCCGCCGACTTTCCAGCGTCTTCAGCGAGATCTACAAGACCAAGGCCCCGGCCAACACCAACTACGGGTCCTACCACTACGCGGCCGGCAACCAGCTCTTTGGCACCTCCTTCAGCAGCACAGACTCCATTGGCGTCATGTTCTTCCCCACCGGGAACTACCTGGCCCACGCTTCCCGCGGACCCCTGTCCCACCTGGACACCCTGCCGGTCCGGGCCTTTGCTGGCCAGACCGACACCAGCCATGGCTTTGTGGTGGCGCCCCCCGTGCTGCCCACGGGTTGGACCAACTTCGACCTTCCCGGGCCGACGCAAGCCACCACCGGGGGTTACAACCCTGGTGAGATGCTCAGCTCCGCCCTGGCTGAAGGGGTCGAGGTGGTGGCCCGCACCGAGGAGGACGTACACACCGATCCGGCGGCCCTCCGCTCGGAGTTCCGTGCAGAGATCGACATCGTCCCGGTTTCCGATGCTCAGCGCGCGCCCCTGGGAATCAACCCCTTGGTGGTGGGTGCCCGCACCTCGGTTTTGGCGGACGGCACCTTCACAGCCCTCTTCGCCCCGGCCCCTACCAGTGACCGAAACGGTGGTGCCAGGCCCTCCAAGGGCTGGAACCTCGCCGACTTCATCACTCAGGCGGAAGGCGGCTTCACGGTTGTGCACCGCCCCCGTGGGCCGCAGGGCCTCTTCACCTTGCGTGGGTTCAGCCGCACCGTGGCCCTCGGCACAGGCGTCAATGCCTGGTGGAACCTAACCGGCCCCGCCTCCCTGGGCCGGAAGATGGGCGACTTTGATGCCCTGGAGCTGCTGCGAGCCGAGGGCTTCGCCGCTGCTGGCCCCGATGCCTGGTACACCGAGTTCCAGAACGTTCGGGACGACTGGTTCGCCCTCCTGAGCCAGCAGACTCCCACCTCCTTCACCAAGGGACTGGGCCTCTCCGCTGCGCGCTTCAGCCTGGATACCCCTGTGGGCCAGGCCCGGACCTACCTCAAGGTGGGTGCCACCGCTCCGACCCAGGACACCCTGGCCCTGGTCCTTGCCGCTCTCAAGTCAGGAGCCGCCGTGGCCTCCACCGGCCCTCTGCTCAATGTCACCATCGGTGGCGTTGCTCCCGGCGGCCTGGTGTCTGGCCCTGTCAGCAGCGTGAGTGTGGTCATCGCGCTCCACGCCGCGGACTGGGTGCCGGTGGATGAGGTCCGGGTTGTCGTCCGCGGCTCCGCCTCGCCCATCCTGGTTCCCCTGTCCAGCTTCACGGCTTCCACCACGGACTTCACCCAGAAGACCGCCACTGTGACGGTGCCTCTGCCAGCCGGCAAGGATGCCTGGCTGGTGGTGGAGGCAGGGGTGGCGCGGAGCCAGACCGGCGCCTACCGGGTCGGAACCCCTTGGAATCGCATCATGAAGGGCCTCTATCCCATCGCCATCACCAATCCCATCTTTGTGGACGTGACCGGCGGCGGGTACACTCCTCCGGGACTCTGATCGGCAAAGGTGGACCATGGCGGACTGGCTTCCGGAACGGCTTCCGGAAGATGTGGATGCGGAACGGTCGTTCCTGGCGACCTGTTGCGCCCCCGGTGCGGGTCTCGCTGGCAGCGAGGCCGTCTTCTCCCTCTCCGAGGAGGACTTCGTTCACCCCGTCCATCGGGCGGTCTTCCGGGCCCTGCGTACGCTGATTGAGGCCCAGGTCGAGGTCAGCTCCCTCACCCTGAAGGACGCCCTCGACCAGGACGACAGCCTCAACCGGGTCGGCGGATATCCAGGCCTGGTGGAGCTGCTCTCGGCCGAGGATGTGGAGCGTCCAAAAGTCCTCGCCGACCTCATCCGGCGCAAGTCCCGTCTGCGGCAGCTGGTCCACCTCGGCGCCCAGCTGGTCCGGCAGGCGGCCGAAGAGGATGAGCCCCCCGAGACCCTGGTGGAGCAGACCGCCCAGAGCCTGTTTCAGCTGGCCCAGGGCGATGCCCGGACCCGGGGTCTGCTCACCATCAAGTCCGTGGCAGAGGATGCCATGGGCCGCCTCTCGGAGCGCATGGAAGGCCGCCTGTCCCCGGGCGTGCGCGTGGGGTTCAACCGCTTCGACGAGCTGACCCAGGGCTTCCAGCCGGGCAACCTCATCGTGCTGGCCGCCCGCCCCGGTGTCGGTAAGACGGCCCTGGCGCTGAACTGGATCCATCGGGCCGCCGAGTCCCGAGACGGTCGCCCCGGCCACTGTGGTGCCTTCTTCAGCCTGGAGATGAGCTACGAGGAAGTCTTCCTCCGCCTCCTGTCGGCGCAGAGCGAGACCAACATGAAGGACCTCCAGTCCGGCCGGGCCGCCGACAAGATGGACCACGTCCTGCGCTCCCGGGATGTCCTGACCAAGCTGCCCCTCTACATCTGTGACCAGGCCTCCATCACCGTGCCCCTGATCCAGAACATGATCCGGAAGCAGGGTAGCCAGAACAACCGCCCCATTGACTTCGTGATCATCGACTACCTGCAGCTGCTGAGCAGCCCGGAGAGCAGCCGCGGCGCCAAGCAGAACGAGGCCGTGCGCATTGGTGAGATCAGCCGCGGCCTGAAGCTCATGGCCAAGGACTTCAACATCCCCGTGGTGGTGCTGTCCCAGCTGAACCGCGAGGTGGAACACCGCACCGGTGGGCGCCCGCAGCTCAGCGACCTCCGGGACTCCGGCGCCATCGAGCAGGATGCGGACATGGTGGCCTTCATCCACCGCAAGACGGCCACCAGCGCAGCGGATGTGCCGGACAATTCGGCCGAGCTGATCGTGGCCAAGCACCGCAACGGCCCCACCGCAACCATCCCCCTCCACTTCAAGGGGGAGTATGCGATGTACAAGGAGCTGATCCGGGAGACCGATCCCTACTAAGCCGAACCGGGGCTGGCTGCTACTCCAGCCCGAAGGTCGAGGTTTCGAGTTCCTTTTTAACGAAGGCCATGAACAGGTCGCCGGTGGCACCGTCGATGACCCGGTGGTCGAAGCCCAGGCTGCTGAACATCATCTGCCGGATGGCGATGAAGTCCGTGCCGTCGGGGCCGGTGATCACCACGGGCCGCTTCACAATGGCGCCCACGCCCTGGATGGCCACCTGGGGCTGGTTGATGATGGGCAGGCCGAAGGTATCCCCGTAGACACCGGGGTTGGTGATGGTAAAGGTGCCGCCGCTGATCTCATCGGGCTTCAGCTGCTTGGTGCGGGCCCGCTCCGCCAGATCGTTGAGGCTGCGGGCCAGGCCGCCGAGGTTCATCATGTCGGCGTTCTTCACCACGGGTACGATCAGGCCCCAGTCCAGGCTCACGGCGATGCCCAGGTTGATGTCCTGCTTGTAGACGATGTTGTCTCCGTCCACGGAGGCGTTGGTGATGGGGTAGGCGCGCAGGGCCTTGCAGGCGGCCATCATCACGAAGGGCAGGAAGCTGAGCTTGGTGCCGAACTGGGCCTCGAAGTCCCGCTTGTGCTTGTTGCGCAGCTGGGCCACCCGGGTCATGTCGATCTCGAAGACCGTGTACACGTGGGCCGAGGTCCGGCGGCTGGCCACCATGCCATCAGCGATGGCCTTCCGCATGCGGGTCATGGGCTCCACCTTCACCCGCTCGTTGGCGGCGAAGGTCGGCAGGGTGGGGGTGGGCGGAATGGCCAGGCCCGGGGTCAGGCCCAGGGTGGGGGCGGCGGGATCATGCACCGCCGGCAGCACCGGGGCGATGCTGGGCGCAGGGACATCGAGCCCCTTGGCCAGGATGGCCTCCAGGTCATTGCGGGTGACGCGGCCAGCCTGGCCCGAACCCTGAATGCCGGCCAAATCCATACCGTGCTGGCGGGCCATCTCCCGCACCAGGGGGCTGCTCCGGGTGCGCAGGCGAGCCTCCAGGCTGTTGTCGTCGTCGGGTAGGGGGGCTGGGGCGGTGGACAGGGCGGCCGCCAGGGCTGCCGGGGCAGGGGCTACTGCCGCCGGGGCGCCCGCCGGCTTTTCGGAGGCGCTGCCAATGCGGGCCACCACGGTGCCCACGGGGACCGTGAGGTTGACCTCCACCAGGATCTCCAGGATGGTCCCGGAGGCTGGGGCGGGGATCTCCGCGTCCACCTTGTCTGTGCTGATCTCGTAGAGGGTCTCGTCCTTGGCGATGGTCTCGCCCACCTGCTTGTGCCACTTCAGCACGGTGGCTTCAGCAATGCTTTCGCCCATCTGGGGCATGACGACATCAAAGGCCATGGGAACTCCTGGGTGGCTCTGGGGGAAGGGCAAGGTGGTGCGAGGTGAGCGACTGGAAGGCGTGGGCGATTTCCAGTAGACGAACGTCTGAGCAGATGGGGCCCACCAGTTGGATGCCCACCGGCAGTCCGGTGCTCAATCCCGCTGGCATGGCCAGGCAGGGGAGCCCCGCCAGGGAGGTCGGGACGGTGAAGGCATCGGCCAGGTACATGGCCAGAGGGTCCTGGGTGCGGTCCCCCAAGGGGAAAGCCACGCCGGGGCTGACGGGGGTGAGCAGGACGTCCACCTCGGCGAAGGCGGCCTGGAAGTCGCGGGTGATGAGGGTGCGCGCCTTCAGGGCCTTGAGGTAGAAGGCGTCGTAGGAGCCCTTGGAGAGGCAGAAGGTCCCCAGGAGGATGCGGCGCTTCACCTCGTCCCCCAGGCCGGCGTCGCGGGTCTGGGCGATGAGGGCGGGCAGGGTGTCCGCCGCCACCCGGCTGCCGTAGCGAACGCCGTCGAAGCGGCTCAGGTTGCTGGAGACCTCGCTGGTGCAGACCAGGTAGTACGTGTCGATGGCGTAGTGGGTATGGGGGAGGCGCACCTCCTGGACCTCCGCGCCCTGGTCGGTGAAGCTCCGGATGGCGGCCTCGAGGCAGGCCCGGACCCCCGGCTCCAGGCCCTCGCCGAAGTATTCCGCTGGGAGGCCAATGCGGAGCCCCCGGAGGGTGGCGGGCTGCAGGGACGCCAGGCGAGCCAGGTCCGGCAGGTCGATGGAGGTGCTGTCGAGGGGGTCCCGGCCGGCCATGACCTGGAAGGCCAGGGCTAGGTCCTCGGCACTGCGGGCCAGGGGGCCCACCTGATCCAGGCTGGAGGCCATGGCGGTCAGGCCGTGCCGACTGAGCCCGCCGTAAGTGGGCTTGAGGGCCGTGACATTGCAGAACGCTGCGGGCAGGCGCACGGAGCCCCCCGTGTCACTGCCCAAGGCCAGGGGGGCATAGCCGGCGGCGACCGCCACGGCGGAGCCACTGCTGCTGCCACCGGGGACGCGGGTGGGGTCCCAGGGGTTGCGGGTGGGGCCGAAGGCGCTGAACTCACCACTGGAGCCCATGGCGAACTCGTCCATGGCCGCCTTGGCCACGGGCACAGCCCCGGCAGCGAGCAGGCGGGCGACCACCGTGGCATCGTAGGGCGCCCGATAGTCCCCCAGGATCCGGGAACCGCAGGTGAGGGGCAGGCCCTGCCAGTGGAGGTTGTCCTTCAGGACCACAGGGAGGCCCAGGACTGGACCCCGCTCACCCGCCCGGAGGCGGGCATCGGCCTGCCGGGCCAGAGCAAGGCTCCGGACCTCGTCCCGAGCCAGGATGGCGCCGTAGTTCCCATCCAGGTCCCGGATACGCGCCAAGCTGGCCCCCACCAGGGCCTCCGAGGAGATGTCGCCAGCGTCCAGGTTTTCTCGCCACGCCGCCGCTGTTATCACAGCCATCCACCTGCCTCCAGAGCCTTATACTTTGACAGCCATAGGGGGTCGCTTCCAGCCCACCCGCCAAGCTTGGCACCGCATTCACTTCTGAACCGCGTTAATATCCTCTGCTCAGCCGTCGCATAGCCATTGTCCCGAACAATACGGGTGGACATCCTCCCGGGAGTTGCATGAACCCATTTCAAGTGCTGGAAATCTCCCCCGATGCCTCTGCGGAGGACATCAAGGCCTCCTACCACAGGTTGGCCAAGCAGTGGCATCCCGACCGCTACATGGGGGAAGAGAAGGCCGAGGCCGAGGAGCGCTTCCGGGAGCTGGCTGAGGCCTTCAGCATCTTGAAGGATCCAGTCAAGCGTGCTGCCTACGAACAACAGGCCCCCAAGACAGGCCAGCCGACGGTCTCTGAGGCCAACTTGGCCCTGGAACGAACCCCCGAGGACTGGGCCACCATGGCCCGGACGGCTTATGAAGAGGGGAACCAGGACCAGGCCCGGGCGCTCATCCACTATGCCATCCGCCTGGATCCGGCCAATGCCAAGCACCATGCCCTCCTGGCGGCCATTCTTGAGCGGGAAGGCGAGGACCTGCGGGCGGTTGTCAAGGCCCTCGAGACCGCCGTTAGGCTGGCCCCCCGAGACGTGGACAGTCACCTCCGCCTGGCCCAACACTTCCAGACCTTGGGCCTCCTGGCCCGGTCGCAGGGACACCTCCAGCTCGCCCGGGAGATCGCCCCCAACCACCCGAAGCTGCGGGCTGCGGCCGCCCGAACGGGGCGATCCAGCAAAACTGCGGGTCCGAACCCCAAGTCCGGAGCCGGTGAACAGGCCCAGGACCTCATTCATCAACTGAAGGACCTGTGGGGCCGATGGACCAGGAAGGGTTAACAATGGGGATAAGGGCAGCGGGCATTACCGATGTGGGTTGTGTCCGCAAACACAACGAGGACAGCCTGCTGTCTCTGCCGGTGTGGGGGCTCTTCGTCGTGGCTGACGGGCTCGGGGGCCATGCGGCCGGAGAAATCGCCAGCCAGATCGTGGTCGACACCATCCAGCGCACCCTGGCGGCAACCGCCGACCCGAGTGCGGAATGGCCATTGGAATATGACCGAGGCCTCAGCTTTGATGGGAACCGACTGAAGACAGCCCTCCTGCTGGCGGATAAGGCCATTGCTGACGATATCTTGGACCATCCTGAGCGAGTCACCATGGGGTCAACTGTGGTTGCCGGCTTGCTCACCGGCACCCGCCTGACCCTGGCCCATGTGGGGGACAGCCGGGCCTACCTGCTGGGGCCCCGGGTCATCCGGCAGCTCACCCGGGACCACAGCTGGGTCGCGGAGCAGGTCGCTGCAGGGGTGCTGACACCTTCCGAAGCCCGGGTCCACCCTTTCCGCAATGTCATCACTCAGGCCCTGGGCAATGGGGGCGACCTGGAGGTCGAGGTCCAGGAGTTGCAACTGGAGGAATCGGAGCGGCTTTTGCTTTGCTCGGACGGCCTGTCAGGGATGATCCCGGATGCCCAAATTCTAGAAATTGTTGAAAATGCTGTGAATGTAGAAGATGCTGTCGAATCATTGATCGAGATTGCTCGAAGGAATGGTGGGGAGGACAACATTACTGCCATTCTTGTGGAGATTGACCCTAGGCAAGACTGACACAATCAATACGTTAAGTACTTGACCCAGCGGAATCCGGCAGTACCCTTCTCAATACCTTTATTCTCCAAGCGAGGCACACGGTGGGCCTTTTCGGAAACAAAACCAAGAACCTAGTGGGATTGGACATTGGATCCAGTGCCGTAAAGGTTTGTGAGCTCCAGCAGCTTGGCAAGGGTACGGCTATCCGCTTCCGGCTCCAGAAGCTGGGACA
>CAITBU010000216.1 GCA_903890595.1 uncultured Holophagaceae bacterium
CAGCTGACTCAGCATGCGCTGGGAGATGAGGGTGACGCCGCCTTCTGAACGGTGGAAGCGGCGGGCATCCTCTTCCGGGTCCTCCCCCACCACGAAGCCGGTGGGGATCTTGCAGCCCCGCGCCACGATGCAGCGCCGCAGCCGGGCATGCCGGCCGATGTCGCAGTCCGGCAGCACCACCGCACCGTCGAGGCGGGCGTGGGAGTGGACGGAGACCCGGCTGGACAGCAGGGAGTGGTGTACGTGGGCACCGGAGATGACGCAGGCCCCGGAGACCAGGCTGGAGAGGGCCACGCCGTTGCGCATCTCGCCCGCATGGACGAACTTGGCCGGGGGCAGCTGCTCCTGGTGGGTGAAGATGGGCCAGTTGGGGTCGTAGAGGTTGAGGGCCGGCAGCACGTTGGTGAGGTCCATGTTGGCCTCCCAGTAGGAGTCCACACTGCCCACATCGCGCCAGTAGGGGTCGGGATGCCCGGCATTGGGGATGCAGCTGCGCTCGAAGCGATGGGCGAAGACCCGGGCGGTGTCGACGATGCGGGGGATGATGTCCTTGCCGAAGTCGTGCCCACTGTTGGGATCTTCTGCGTCCTTGATGAGCTCCGCAGCCAGGAACTTCGCATCGAACATGTAGATGCCCATGGAGGCAAAGGCCCGGTCGGGCTTGCCCGGAATGGCCGGCGGATCATCGGGCTTCTCGACGAAGCCAACGATGCGGTCATCCGAATCAACGTGGGCAATGCCGAAGCCGCGGGCGTCATCCCGGGGGACTTCCAGGCAGGCGATGGTGAGGTCGGCGTGGTTGTCCAGGTGGTCCTGGAGGAAGAGCTTGTAGTCCATGCGGTAGATGTGATCCCCCGCCAGGATCAGCACGGTCTTGGGATCGGCGGCTTGGATGCTCTCGAGGTTCTGGTAGACCGCATCCGCCGTGCCGCTGTACCAGGCGTTCTTGTCGAAGCTCTGCTGCGCCGGCAGCACGTGGACGTACTCGTGGAGCTTCCCCGCCAGGAAGGTCCAGCCGAACTGCAGGTGTTCCAGCAGGCGGTGTGAGTTGTACTGCGTCAGCACCATGATCTTGCGGAAGCCCGAGTTCACGCAGTTGGACAGCGTGAAGTCGATGATGCGGTACTTGCCACCAAAATCCAGACCGGGCTTCGCGAACTGATCCGTGAGGTCCATGAGGCGTTTGCCGCGACCACCCGCCATCACAAGCGCAACGGTGTGCCGAGGGGTAAGTCGCGATTCAGAAATCGTCAACATGGGAATCCTTTGGCCTGACTGAATGATAGCGATGCGCCTTGGGACTGGAAGAACAAAAGAGGGAGAGACTTAGGGATTGCCCCAGGTGTTGCCGGAGGGTTCGCTAGACAGGGCCGTCTGGAGCTCGCGGAGAAACTGCGCCCGAGGCACGGAGCGGAACCCATAGCCCGCCAGACCCTCGTGGGGCAGCTGCCCGTCCAGCAGGACAAAGCCCTGTTCCACGAGGCGAGCGTCCAGGGCCGCCAGGGCCGCCCGGCTGGCCTCGGGTGCCAGGCTGAACATGCTCTCCCCAAAGAAGGCGCCCCCCAGGGCCACGCCGTACAGGCCGCCCAGCAGGACCCCGTCCCGCCAGGCCTCCACGCTGTGGGCGTGGCCGGCCTGGTGCAAGGCCACGTAAGCCGCCTGCATCTCCGGCGTGATCCAGGTGCCCTCCTGGCCCGGCCGGGGCACCCTGGAGCAGTGGCCGATGACGGCCTCGAAGGCCGTGTCCACGCGGATCTCGAAGGGGTGCTGGCGCAGGTTGCGGCGGGTGCGGGCGGAGAGGTGCAGGTGGCCGGGCTGCAGCAGGGCCCGCTCCGGCGGTGACCACCAGAGCAGGGGATCCTCCGGTCCGAACCAGGGGAAGATGCCGCTGCGATAGGCCAGCAGGAGGCGGGCCACGCTGAGGTCCCCACCGATGGCCAGCAGACCGTCCTCCGCCAGCTCCGCGTCCGGGAAGGCCAGCTGCTGGGTCAGGCGAAAGACAGGCACAGGCGGCCGTCCTTGAGGTCCACGGCGGCCTTTCCGCCCTTGGTGAGGGGGCCAAAGAGCAGGGCCTCCGCCAGGGGCCGCCGGAGCTCCCGTTCGATGAGGCGCGCCATGGGGCGGGCGCCAAAGGCTGGGTCGTGGCCCTTCTCCGCCAGCCAAGTCAGCGCCGCCGGGGCGCAGGTGAGGGTCACGCCCTTCTCGGTCAGCTGGACCTCCAGCTCCCGCAGGTGCTTGGCCGCCACCTTGGTCATCTCGCTGCGGCCCAGGGAGGCGAACTGGAGGATGGCGTCCAGGCGGTTGCGGAACTCAGGGCTGAAGGCCTTCTCCAGGGTCCCAGTGGCCGAGCGTCGGGCCCCGGCATCCGCAAAGCCCACCTGCCGGGCTGACAGCTCCCGGGCGCCCACGTTGGTCGTCATCACCAGCACCGTGTGGCGGAAGTCGGCGCTGCGGCCATGGCTGTCCGTCAGGGTGGCGTGGTCCATGACCTGCAGCAGCACGCCGAAGAGGTCCGGGTGGGCCTTCTCCAGCTCGTCCAGCAGCAGCACCGCGTGGGGCTGCTTGCGCACGGCGTCTGTGAGCAGGCCGCCCTCCTCGTAGCCCACGTACCCCGGCGGTGCGCCGATGAGGCGGGCCACGGCGTGCTTCTCCTGGTACTCGCTCATGTCGAAGCGCAGGAAGGCGATGCCCAGTGCCTTGGCGAGCTGCTTGGCCAGCTCCGTCTTGCCCACGCCGGTGGGGCCGGCAAAGAGGAAGCAGCCCATGGGCTTGAGGGGATCCCGCAGGCCGGAGCGCGCCAGCTTGATGGCACTGGCCACCGCCTCGCAGGCCGGGTTCTGGCCAAAGATCTGCGCCTGGAGGGCACTCTCAAGCCCGGCCAGGGCCTTGCGGTCATCCGTGCTCACCGAGGCCACGGGTACCCGGGCCATGCGGGCCACCACAGCCTCGATCTCGGCGGCATCCACCACCCGCGACTTGGCCTTCTTGGGCAGCAGCTTGCGGGCGGCCCCAGCCTCGTCGATGACATCCAGGGCGCTGTCCGGCAGACGGCGCTCCGGCAGGTGGCGCGCCGCGAGGCTCACGGCAGCCTCCAGGGCGGCCTCGGAGTAGGTGACGCCGTGGTGCGTCTCATAGGCGGCCTGCAGGCCCCGCAGGACGGCGAGGGCATCGGCGGCGGAGGGCTCACTCACTTCCACCACCTGGAAGCGGCGGGAGAGGGCCCGGTCCCGGTCCAGGGAGCCCTTCATGTCCTGGAAGGTGGTGGCACCGACACAGCGCAGCTCGCCCGAGGCCAGGGCCGGCTTGAGCAGGTTGGCGGCATCCATGGCGCCCCCGCCGGTGGCACCAGCGCCCACCAGGGTGTGCAGCTCGTCCACGAAGAGGATGGCGCCGGGGGTTGCGCCAAGGGCCGTCAGCACCGCCTTCAGGCGCTCCTCGAAGTCGCCGCGGTAGCGGGTGCCCGCCAGCAGGGCCCCCATGTCCAGGGCATAGATCCGGGCGGCCTTCAGAGGTGTGGGTACCTTCCCCTCGTGGATGCGCCGGGCCAGGCCCTCCACGATGGCGGTCTTCCCCACGCCGGACTCGCCCACCAGCAGGGGGTTGTTCTTGCGGCGCCGGCAGAGGATCTGGGCCATGCGGGTGATCTCGGGCTCGCGGCCCACCAGGGGGTCCAGCCGTCCCGCCGCCGCCCGGGCCACGAGGTCCGTGGCG
>CAITBU010000217.1 GCA_903890595.1 uncultured Holophagaceae bacterium
CATGCACAGGGAGCAGCCGGGCATCTCCATGCGGGCGCCGGTGCGGCCCAGGATGCCGTAGTAGCCTTCCTGGCTGAGCACGTAGGCGTCCATCTTGGTGGGCGGGGCGATCCAGAGGCGCGTGGCCAGATCGGTCTTGCCATCCAGCAGCTTCCCGGCGGCGCGGAAGTGGCCGATGTTGGTCATGCAGGAGCCGATGAAGACCTCGTCAATCTTGTCGCCGGCCACCGTTGAGAGCAGCTTGACGTCGTCCGGATCGTTGGGGCAGGCCACGATGGGCTCCTTCACGTCCGCCAGATTGATCTCGATGACCGCAGCGTAGTCGGCATCGGCGTCCGGGGCCAGCAGCTCGGGGTTGGCGATCCAGGTCCGCATGGCCTTGATGCGGTTCTCCAGCGTCTCTCTGTGTTCGTAGCCGTTCGCAATCATCCACTTCATGAGGGTGATGTTGGACGTCATGTATTCGATGATCGGTTCCTTGTCCAGGTGCACGGTGCAGCCGGCGGCGGAGCGCTCGGCAGAGGCATCGGACAGCTCGAAGGCCTGCTCCACCTTCAGCTTGGGCAGCCCCTCAATCTCGAGAATGCGGCCGCTGAAGAGGTTCTTCTTGCCCTTCTTCTCCACGGTGAGGAGGCCCTGCTGGATCGCGTAGTAGGGGATGGCGTTCACCAGGTCCCGCAGGGTGATGCCGGGCTGCATCTCACCCTTGAAGCGCACCAGCACGGACTCGGGCATGTCCAGGGGCATGACGCCCGTGGCGGCGGCGAAGGCCACCAGGCCCGAACCGGCGGGGAAGGAGATGCCGATGGGGAAGCGGGTGTGGGAGTCACCGCCGGTACCCACGGTGTCCGGCAGCAGCAGACGATTCAGCCAGGAGTGGATGACGCCATCGCCAGGGTTGAGGGACACGCCGCCCCGGTTGGTGATGAAGGGCGGCAGCTCCCGGTGGGTCTTCACATCCACAGGCTTGGGATAGGGCGCCGTGTGGCAGAAGGACTGCATCACCATGTCGGCGGAGAACTGGAGGCAGGCCAGATCCTTGAGCTCGTCTCGGGTCATGGGGCCGGTGGTGTCCTGGGACCCAACCGTGGTCATGCGGGGCTCGCAGTAGGTGCCGGGGCGAATGCCCGCCACGCCACAGGCCTTGCCCACCATCTTCTGGGCCAGGGAGTAGCCCTTGCCGGTGTCGGTAGGGATCGCGGGGAAGCGGAAGATGGTGGAGGCCGGCAGCCCCAGGGCCGCACGGGCCTTGGCGGTGAGGCCACGGCCGACGATCAGGGGGATGCGGCCGCCGGCGCGGACCTCGTCGAAGATGACCTCGGACTTGACCTTGAACTCAGCGATGACCTGGCCGTTCTTCAGGGCTTTGCCCTCGTAGGGGCGTAGCTCGATGACGTCACCCATGTCCATGCCGTTCACGTCCAGCTCGATGGGCAGGGCGCCAGCATCCTCCATGGTGTTGTAGAAGATGGGCGCGATCTTGGAGCCCAGGCAGACGCCACCGAAGCGCTTGTTGGGCACGAAGGGGATGTCTTCGCCCGTGAACCAGAGCACCGAGTTGGTGGCGGACTTGCGGGAGGAACCGGTGCCGACCACATCACCCACGTAGGCAATGAGGTGTCCCTTGGCCTTGAGGGCTTCGAGCTGCTTGGTGGGACCCACCTTGGCCGGTTCGTCGGGCTCGATGCCAGGCCGGGCATTCTTCAGCATGGCCAGGGCGTGGAGCGGGATGTCGGGGCGGCTCCAGGCGTCCGGGGCCGGGGACAGGTCATCGGTGTTGGTCTCGCCCGTGACCTTGAAGACGGTCAGGGTGAGGCTCTGAGGCACTTCGGGACGGCTGGTGAACCACTCGGCATCGGCCCAGGACTGGAGCACGGACTTGGCGTTGGCATTGCCGGCATCGGCCTTGGCCTTCACCTCGGCAAAGGCATCAAATACCAGGAGGGTCTTCTTCAGGCCCGCAGCCGCCAGGGTGCCCACCTGGGCATCGTCCAGCAGGTCCACGAGGGGCTTGACGTTGAAGCCGCCCAGCATGGTGCCCAGCAGTTCCGTGGCTTTCTCCCGGCTCACGAGGGGGACGGTCTCGAGGCCCTTGGCCACGCTGGCCAGGAAGGCCGCCTTTACCCGGGCGGCATCATCCACTCCGGCGGGAACCCGATGAGTGAGCAGGTCCAGGAGGGCCTGCTCCTCGCCGGCCGGGGGCTGGCTCAGCAGGTCGGCCAGGGCACTGGTCTGCTCTTCCGTGAGAGGGAGGGGCGGAATGCCCAGGGCAGCGCGTTCAGCAACATGGTGGCGGTAGGCTTGAAGCACGGTCGTCTCCCCAAAAAGCCGCTGCGCGGGCTGGAATCCCCATTTTACATCCCCGGGCGGTCCTGGACAGTCGAGGTTCCTGATCGGGGCGGGTAGCTGTCGATTCTGGACAATCCGAGCCACTGCTTACCTTTCTCTACCCGGCCACCGATCCAGAAGGAGGTGCCAGGGGTGGGGATGGTCATTAAGCGCATACGGGTAGACGAGCTCAAGACCGGGATGTATGTCCACGATCTGGACTGCGGCTGGCTCCAGCACGGCTTCCTGCTCCAGCGCTTCCCTGTCCGGAATCCAAGCCAGATCGAGAAGCTCCTGGGCATCGGCCTGAAGGAGCTCTACATCGAC
>CAITBU010000218.1 GCA_903890595.1 uncultured Holophagaceae bacterium
GAGGCTTTTTCGAGCCGGAGCCGCGCGAGGCGCGGCGATAGGCGGGAGGCTCCGCCTCGGCGAGGCATTTTCGAGCCGGAGCCGCGCGAGGCGCGGCGATAGGCGGGAGGCTCCGCCTCGGCGAGGCTTTTTCGAGCCGGAGCCGCGCGAGGCGCGGCGATAGGCGGAGGCGGCAGCACCGGAGGAGGGGATTCCGTCGGGGCTGGGTGGTGCCAGGGCCCGCTCCGACGCCCCGGGTAGGACGCCCTACCCCGACGATGCGGCCCGGGGGGAGGCTCCGCTTCCGAGCGCTGGGGGTTGCCTTAATGGTCCCACCGTTTTCGAGGCGCCGCGATGCCGCGAACGACCCTTCCTGCCAAGCGTGGAGAGAATACCCAGAACCTTTATTCGCCCAAGGCAGCCAGGCGAGACGCCAATTCGGTGCGCGTAAGTCGGATGTGCACGAGAAGCGCAAAAAACAAATCGGAGTGCCGCATCGGCAGGCTGCTTGCGGCACTGTTGATATCTTCTAGATCGACCTGCAGCGCTGTGACTTGATCGACGGTCAAGCCCGCGTTCAGATGCGCATCCACGATCCTGAGGCGGTGATACAACTTCGCCAAGCGCAAGTTCAAAAGCCACCCATAGAGCCTGGGCGCATACGTCAACAAAGGGATCACGATCGCTATGACGGCAAGCAATATGGCAACTGCGCGCTTGGCATAGCTGATCGTCCAGAACGGCAGATAGCGTTGCAGCAAGGAAGGCCCGTTCCGGTAGAAGTCCAGCGCTACGTCAGCGACAGGAAATTCTGGGTCGGTTTTCGTAGGGAACTCGCCTGCCTTCTGAAAAACACCGGCGTTCCCGTGCACCTCCTGCAGCGTCTGCGCCAGAAGATAGATCAACTCCGGATGCAGCCCTTTGCGGACCACAACGACATTGGCAGATGCGATCAGGTTCACGTCCGTGGCAGGGATGTTTCTCTCGAGATCGGCGACGCCCTGCGGCAGGACCAAGCGGCTCAGCGCTGGAAAGAGCCGGACCAGGGCGTCCGCCTGGGCGACGTTCAATAGCCGGATGTCGGGATTGCGCAACAAGGGCAGGACCTCATGTCCATCCATTTCCTGGGGCGGCAAGAATACAAAATCGGCTTCGCCATTGACGAGTGCCTTGCTCGCGACGACGCCCGGCGAAACCTGTATGGGCGTGTTAGTGGCGTTGACCCCGTGTAGGTTGAGGAGTGGCGAGATGACGCCCCGAACGGCTGGATTAATGATGACCCGCTTGCCCTTGAGGTCGGTCAGCCGGTCGACCGGCCTGGTGCCCCGGTAGAAAATCCAATAGGGCGCATAGTTGATGCGGCCTAGCGACACCAAATTCGGCGCACTTTCGCGGTTGGTGATCCCTGCAAATAAAAGCGCCGCGTCAATGCCGGAATTGGGATCGTTCAGCAGCTTGACGCTATCGAACACGCCTTCGGTGTACCGCAGGTTCAGCGCTATCTTGCGGGATGCGAGTCTTTCACGGTAGCGCTCGGCAATGTGGTCGAAAGCACCACCCTTAAACCCAACCGCCATCGTGAGGGTCGTCGGTGGCGCCGGGATGAAATACCACAGCGCGAGCCAGACCGAGGAAACCAGGCCGAGCATCGCAACGAGCACCCGCAGGACGTGTTGTTTTTGGGTCCAAATCCCCATAGACCCCCCCCCAGGCCCGTATCTTAGCGCAAACAATCAGCACGCCCGAGTTCACTTGCGAAGCTGCTTGGAGCAGAGGCACCGAGCGAAGCCGGAACCGCACGAGGCAAGAGCACAGGAGGAGGGTATTCCACCTCCGGGCTCTTCCAATCAGGCCGTAGCACTCGCGTGAAGCTGAAGCGCCAGGGAACCATCGTTCTGGCCTCCCGGTGTAGGCACGCTAACCTGGGGGTTCGTTCTTGCGGAGTCCCCATGCCTGCGATCCTCTTCCTCCTGCCCGCCCTGGTGGCCCAGGCGCCTTTGGCTCCCGCCACGCTGGATCAGCTCCAGGACCTGCTGGAAGCCATTCCCGAGGCCGTCGTTGATGGCAAGACTGCCAACCTCAAGGCCCTGCTGGCCAAGGCCCGAACGGGCTGGGACAAGGCCAAGCCCGAGCTGCGCAAGACCATCCCGGAGGCCGAAGCCACCTTCATCGACCGCCAGCTCAAGGCCATGGAGAAGATGTCCCCCCGGGAGAAGGCCGCCGGCGCCATCGGCATCTCCTCCACCCTGAGCCGCTTCCAGCCCCGCTCCCCCAAGCAGGACCTGCAGGCGGCGGACCGCACGGCCATGCTGGCCTGGTGCTCAGTGGATGCGGGCCTGTGGCAGCAGATCCCCCGGGTGGCCGAGGCCTTCAAGCCGGTGCTGGACCAGGACAAGGGCCGGCACCCCCTCGCCGTCGCCTCGGCCGGGGAGGCCCTGCAGCGCTTCCAGACGGCCATCACCAAAAAGCAGGCCCCCGCCGCCAAGAAGGCCCTGAAGGAGCTGCTGGCCCTGGTGGATGTCCTCGAGAAGCCCTGAATTCAACGCGCAAGGGGGAAATGCCTTCGTGGTTATTGGCCTTGCTCCGCCAAATCGGACCTTCAAAGATCTCCACTAAGGACACGAAGAACTGCCGAAAAGGGCACGAAGGCAAGGGGTGGCTGTTCTTTTTCCCCGGAATTCCCGGATGAACCTTTTTTTGAGTGCATGTCGGCCTGAGTCCTTGTCCCAGGACGCCGAAGGACCCCCAACCGGGGGTCCTTATGCTTCAGAAAGAGCGCCTTACTCGGAGGCGGGCCGGAAGTCGTCAGCCAGGGTCACGGGGATCTTGGCCTTGACCTCCTTCTCGATCTCGGAGGAGACAGCCTGGATGCGAGAGCGCTTGTAGCCTTCCACCAGCTGGCCCTTGACCGCCTGGAAGGGGGGGATGCCCTGGGACTGGCCCTGGGCCTTCAGCACCTCCACCTGCTCGTTGTAGAAGGCCAGCAGCTGGGCCTCCGTGGGCTCGGCGGTCTGGGCGCGCTTCTTGGCCAGGGTCTGGAAATAAAGGACGGCCTGCTGCTGCTCCATCTGGCGGCGCACACCGGGGTCCTGGTCCAGGCCCGTCTGCTTGGCGTAGGCCACGATGGCCTTGGACATGGCGACCTGGTTGGCCAGCTGGGCGCGGGAGTCCCGGGCGGCGGGGTTGGTCAGGAAGTCCTGGGCCTCCTTGGGATCCTGGGTCAGGCCGCGCACGACCTCCTGGAAGTCGGCTTCGGTGATCTTTTCGCCACCGACGTTGGCGATCACCCGACTGGCATCAGCCTTTTCGGGCTTGCAGGCGAAGGTCAGGAACAGGGCCGAGGCAGCTACGAGGGCGGCGGCGCGGGTCAGCTTGGGCATGGTGTCTCCCCTAAAGGCATCAAAGGACCCAGAATGACAGAACCTGGAGATTCCCATGAGCCCAATTGACGCCCTGACAGGCCTGGATCTGGTGGTCTACAGCGCCACCTGGTGCCCGGACTGCCGCCGCCTGGAGGCCTGGCTGGACCAGCACGGCGTTCCCCACACCAAGGTGGACATCGAGCATGTGCCGGGGGCCGCCGAGAAGCTGGAGGCCGAAACCGGCAAGCGGGCCATCCCCTTTGTGCTGGTGAATGGGGGGCGCTGGGTCCGCGGCTATCACCGGGAGCTCCCCCAGCGGCTGGACGGGGACTTGTTCGTCCAGGAGCTGCTGGCGGCCGCGAAGTAACGCCGCCGCGGACACGCGCCTGATGCTCACCGGTGCGGGGGCCCCGCTCAGGGCAGCCCCCCGGGCTGCCCGCTCGCGACCCGCATCCGGTTCGCGGGTCCGCGGCTATCACCGGGAGCTCCCCCAGCGGCTGGACGGGGACCTGTTCGTCCAGGAGCTGCTGGCGGCCGCGAAGTAACGCCGCCGCGGGAGCTCTGAAAAGATCTCCACGAAGGACACGAAGAACTGCCTAAACAGGACACGAAGGGCAGTCCTGCGCCGTCAGGGCGCCTTGGTGTACTTCGTGGAGCGTATTTCGCTGGCTGGCCAAGGACTGCCGACTGCCCACTGGCTGTCCAAGGCCCATAGCTTCCAGTGGCCCTAAAGACTGGTCTGTGGAACACTAGGAGGTTCCCTGGGAGTTCTCTGTGGCCAGCTTTTTTTCAACCCAATTCTGGTCGAACCTCTTCAATTCCGACCTAGCAATCGACCTCGGCACGGCCTCGACCTTGGTGCATACCAAGCAGTCTGGCCGGATCGTGGTGTATGAGCCGTCCATCGTGGCCGTAAATACCCTCACCCAGGAAGTGGAAGCGGTTGGCAACGAGGCCAAGCAGCTGCTGGGCCGCGCGCCCCAGGGCGTGCGCACCATCCGCCCCATGAAGGACGGCATGATCTTCGAGGTGGACGCCGCCGAGAAGATGCTCGCAGCCTTCATCGCCAAGGCCCGCCCCAACCGCGGCATCGCCCGCACCCGCATCGTGGTCAGCGTGCCGCCCCGGGCGCACCAGGTGGCCCGCCGCGCGGTGAAGCAGGTCTGCTATGACGCCAAGGCCGGCGAAGTCTTCCTCGTGGACCAGACCATGGTGGCCGCCATCGGCGCCGGTCTCGCCATCAACGAGAAGCGCGGCTGCATGATCGTCGACATCGGCGGTGGCACC
This sequence comes from uncultured Holophagaceae bacterium, assembly GCA_903890595.1. Classification (GTDB taxonomy): domain Bacteria; phylum Acidobacteriota; class Holophagae; order Holophagales; family Holophagaceae; genus Geothrix. The sequence goes on from CAITBU010000218.1 coordinate 4,629, forward strand.
ACGGACGTGGCCGTCATCAGCTACAACGGCAAGGTCTTCTCGGACTCCATCCTCATCGCCGGCGACGAGATGGACGAGGCGGTGGTGAAGTACATCCGCGAGAAGTACAACGTGCTCATCTCCGAGTCCTCGGCGGAAGAGGTCAAGTGGAACCTCGGCTCGGCCTTTCCCTCCGAGGTCATGCGCACCATGGAGGTGAGTGGCCGGGATCAGTTCGAAGGTCTGCCCAAGACCCTCACCCTCAACGACGCCGAGATCCGCGAGGCCCTGTCCGAGCCCATCAACGCCATCATCGACCTGGTGCGCAAGGCGCTGAATGAGACCCCGCCCCAGCTGGCGGCGGACCTCATCGACCGCGGCATCTGCCTCACCGGTGGCGGCTCCCTCATCCAGGGCCTCGACGAGCGCCTGCGCAAGGAGACCCACCTGCCGGTGTTCCGCGCCGAGGAGCCGCAGACCGCCGTGGTCCGGGGCACCGCCATGCTGCTGGAGAACATCCCGCTGCTCCGCCGCATCCAGATCCTCGACTAGCCCCTCGGCCAGGGCCTGTCCCCCAGGAGGTTGAATGTCTGCCCGTGCAGCCAGGAGAAGGTGGACCCGGGCGGCCTGGCGGCGGCTGGCCCTGGTGCTCCTCTGGCTCGGCCACGGCGCCTGGGTGCTGGTGGGGCCGGATGCAGGCCGAAGCTGGACCCGGACGGCGGATACCCTGGCCCTGCCCGCCCAAGGCGCAGCCCGGCAGTGGGAAGGCTGGCGCGCCCGCCGTCGGGATGACGGCCGGAGCCTGCAGGACCTGCAGGTTGAGAACACCCGCCTGGCCAGCGATCTGGCCGCCCTGCGCCTGCGGGATGCCCAGGAGGCGCCCCGTCTGGCCGAGGCCGAAGAGGCCGTGCGAGTCCTGGGCCTCCGCAAGCTCATGCCGCTCCAACTCAGTGCGGCCCGGGTGGTCTTCAGCACGCGCCCGGCGGCCTTCGGCGGCCTCATCCTGGACCAGGGTCGGGATCATGGCCTGGTGGAGGACCAGGGCGTCCTCGCCCCCGAGGGCATCGTGGGCCGCATCTGGTCCGTGGGTCCCACCCAGGCCAAGGTCCTGCCGGCGGATGCCCCCAACGCCTCGGTGGCCGTGATGCTCATTCGCAGCCGCGCCACGGGCGTCCTGCAGGGCCTGGGGGGCAGCCGGGCACACATCCGCTACGTCAGCAACCAGGAGGTGGTCCAGCCCGGCGAGGCCGTGCTCACCAGCGGCCTGGACCGCGTCTTCCCCCGGGGCCTGCTGGTGGGGCACGTGGTGCGGGTGGAGCGCGGTGAGCTGGAGCTGGAGCTCACAGTGCAGCTGGCGGCGCCCCTGGATCGTGTCAGCACCGTGCTCCTGCTGCCCCCGCAGCCACCCCTCGAGGCCCAGCAGCCCTTCGTCCAGCCCGAGCAGCCGAAGCCCGTGGGCCGCAAGAAGGGGACGCCATGAGACCGCCGACCCCGACCACCCTGCGGCAGCACCTCCTCTGCGCCGGCGGCCTCGTCCTGGTGGTGCTGACGGCCCCCTTCCCCAGCCTCCAGGCGGTGGTCCACAGCGCCCTGGTGCTGACCCTGGCCCCGCAGCCTGGTGCCCCCCTCACTGGGGCGCTGTGGGCCCTCGCCGCCGGCTGGACCCTGGAGCTGACCCTGCGCCTGCCGCCCCACCTCGGAGGCACGGCCTGGGCGGACCTCACGCTGGTGCTCATCGCCGGGTGGACCGCCTCGCGCTGGCCTCTGGATGGCCCCAAGGACTGGCTGACCCGCCTGGGGGCGCTGACCGTCCTGCACGTGCTCCTCCTGCACTGGATGGTGCGGCTGGCGGCCGGGCCCCACCCCTGGGGCTGGAGCTGGCTCTGGACCCTGCTGTCCCTGCCCCTCTGGGCCTGGGCCGCCTGGCGGCTGCTCCACCCCGCCGCCCCCACCGGCCGGCGCTAACCCATGGATCCGCGCCAGCGGCCCGTCCTCCACCGGCGCCTGGGCGCCATGCGGGCCATGGCCTGGGGCTTGGTCGCCCTGCTGGTGCTGGTCTATGCCTGGCTGCAGCTGGTGCGCCACGGGGAGTACCAGCAGATCGCCCTCAACCAGGCGGTGAAGGTGCGGCCCCTGGCAGCGCCCCGGGGCCTGGTGCTGGACCGCAACGGCCATCGTCTGGTAGACAACCGCCGAGCCCTACACCTGGTGATCCAGCGGGAGGACCTGCCCACCAAGCCCGAGGTGGTGGCTGCCCTGGCCGAGGCCCTGGGCCTCGACCCCCTGGCCCTGGCGCGCAAGGTCCAGAGCTACCGGCAGGCGGGTAAAGGCCGGCCCCTGGTGCTGCAGGAGAACCTGGATGAGTCCGGCATCGCCCTGGCCGAGCGGGTGCGGGCCCGCTTCCCCTTCCTGGGGGTGGAAGTGGCACCCCGGCGCGTCTACCTCGGCGATGAGCTGGCGGGGCACGCCATGGGCTACGTCGGAGAGGTGGACGAAGAGCTGATGAAGGCGCGACCCGGCGCCTTCCACCTGGGCGAGATCATTGGCAAAGAAGGCTTCGAGGCCGCCGGCAACGACCGCCTCAAGGGCATCGACGGCCAGAAGCGCATCCTCGTGGATCAGCTGGGTACGGAAGTCGCCAACTTCGGCCAGATCGATGCCGCCCCAGGCCGCAGCCTCTACCTCACCCTGGACGCCGGCCTGCAGAAGGTGGCCCAGGAGGCCATGGGCGAGGAGGCTGGCGCGGTGGTCGTGCTGGACCTGCGGGACGGCGGCGTGCTGGCCCTCTACTCCAGCCCCTCCTACGATCCCAACCTGTTCCTCAACCGCCTCAGCCAGGACATGGTGGACCGCTACCTGGCCAACAGCCGCACCAAGCCCATGCTCAACCGGGCCACCCAGGGGGTCTACGCACCGGGCTCCACCTTCAAGCTGCTGGTGGGCCTGGCGGCGCTGGAAAAGGGCGTGGTCACACCCCAGACCCAGGTCTACTGCGCCGGGCGGAAGAACTTCTACGGTCGCGACTTCCGCTGTGACAAGCCCACGGGCCACGGCAGCCTCTCCATGGTGCAGGCCATCGCCCAGAGCTGCGACGTGTACTTCTACGAGCTGGCCTCCCGCATGGATATAGACGACATCCACGCCACCGCCGAGAAGTACGGCCTCACCGAGCGCACGGGCATCGACCTGCCCCAGGAGAAGCGGACCCGCATCCCCAGCCGGGCCTGGAAGAAGAAGGCCGTGCCCCGGGACCCCAAGTGGTACGCCGGCGAGACCATCAGCGTGGGCATCGGCCAGGGCGCCGTCGGCGTCACGCCCATCGGCCTGGCGCGCTTCTACGCCCTGCTCGCCACCCGGGGCAAGCTCCTCACGCCCCACCTCTTCCTGGGCCTGCGGGATGATGAGACCAGCCAGGTGATCCCAGCGCCGGTACCCCCCGTGCGGGACACGCCCCTGGACCCGGCCATCTGGGCGGTGCTGGACGAGGGCCTCTACGAGGTGGTGCGCGGTGGCACCGCCACGGCGTCGGCCCTGAAGGAGATCACCATGGTCGGCAAGACCGGCACCGCCCAGGTGGCCACCTTCGTGGACCGGGCCCACTATGCGCGGCAGGCCAAGGCCCTGAAGGACCACGCGCTCTTCGCCGGGTATGCCCCCCGGGAGAAGCCGCAGATCGCCTTCGCCGTGGTGGTGGAGAATGCGGGCTTCGGCGCCACCAGCGCTGCGCCCATCGCCAAGAAGCTGGTGCAGTACTGGTTCCTGGACCGCCCGGTGCGGCCGCTGCCGCCGCCTCGGGGCAAGCTGGTGGATCCCTTTGCGCCGCCGCCGGAGGCACCGGAATGAAGGAGCGGTTCCGCGCCCTCGATCCCCGCCTCCTCTGGGTGGTGCTGGCCCTCATTGGGCTGGGCACGCTGACGCTGTTTTCGGCGGGCCGCAACACGCCCCAGGCCGCGATCTGGCTGAAGCAGAGCCTCTGGAACCTCATGGGTCTCGGCATCATGGCGGCCCTGGCCGGAGCCGATCCGCGCCGCTTCTTCCGCAAGGCCTTTCCGGCCTACCTGGTGGGCCTGCTCGCTCTGTTGGCGGTGCTGGTGGTGGGCCGCCGCATCGGCGGGTCCACCCGCTGGTTCATGGTGCTGGGGCAGACCTTCCAGCCCTCTGAGCTGATGAAGTGGGTGACGCTGCTCTACGTGTCCCAGCGCCTCGGCTCCAGGCCTCCGGACCAGGTGACGCGCCTGGATCTGCTCGGCGCCGTGGGCCTCGTGGTCTTCCCCATGCTGCTCATCCAACGCCAACCCGATCTGGGCATGGCTCTCAGCTTTCTGCCGATTCTCCTGATCATCCCGCTGATGAAGGGGGTCCGCGCCCGCTGGATCGCCGCCCTCGTGGTGTTTGTCATCCTCGGCAGC
>CAITBU010000219.1 GCA_903890595.1 uncultured Holophagaceae bacterium
CGCCTTGGCCTCCGGACTGTAGGACACCAGGGCCTTGGGAGTGAGGTGGAGGATGAGGTCCTCCGGGGGCTGAAAGGCGAAGTGGGCGAAGTCAGAGCCCTGCAGATAGAGGGTCCCCTTGGTCACTGAGGGGGTCTTGAGGAGGGTGCGCCGCAGGGTGAGGGTGAAGGGGCACTGGAGGGTTCGCACCTGGCCCTGGGCCTTATCAAAGCGCTCAGCCACCTCCCGCAAAGGCGGCGGGGCCTGGGCCCGAAGGAAGGCGCCAGCCAGAAGGAGCAGGAGCAGGGCGAGGGTGCGGGTCACAGAGCGTTGCCTCCCGGTGCGGCCAGGGCCAAGGGGTGGCGCTGATGGGCAACACTCAGCGCGGTGCCCGAGCCCTTTAGGACCTCCTCGGCGGCGAAGCGGGCCAGGTCCGGGTGGTTGTTGGACTCACTGAGGTGGGCCAGGACCACCTGCCGCAGGCGGGGCGATAGGACCCGTGCCAACAGACCGGCCATGGCCTCGTTGCTGAGGTGCCCCACCCGGCTGAGGATGCGGGCCTTCAGTTGGGGCGGGTAGCCGCCCTCCCGGAGCATCTCCACATCGTGGTTGGCCTCCAGCACCAGCAGATCCAAGTCCTGCACATGGTCTGCCACCAGGGCCGTGGGGTGGCCCAGGTCCGTGACCACCGCACCGGCCCAGCCGGCGACCTCCACCCGGTAGGCCACGGGGTCGGCGGCGTCATGGGGCAGGGCGAAGGGCAGCACCCGCCAGCCCTCCCAGTTCGTGGCCTGGCCCGCCTTCAGCTCCACCCAGCGTGAGGCTTCGATCTTCTCGGTTTGGCGCGCCTCCACGGCCCGCCGGGTCGCGGGGGTGGCCAGGATCACCCAGGTGGTGCGGCGGAGGATCACGTCCACAGCCGAGACGTGGTCCGAGTGCTCGTGGGTCAGGGCCAGGGCCCGGACGCTGCCGAAGCCCTCCCCAAACTTCGCCAACCTCTCTCCAATCTGCTTCAGGGAGATGCCGGCGTCGATGAGGAGGGTCCGGTCACCGTCCGACAGTGCGTGGCAGTTCCCTTTGGATCCCGATGCAAGAGCGGCATAGTGCATGGCCCAGGATACCGCCTACACTGGTTCCATGAGCCCGACCCTTCGCACCTCCACCCACGCCGACCTTGAAACCCACGTGGCCCATCGCATGGCCATGTTCAGCGACATGGAAATGGGAACGGAGGAGGGCATCAAACGCATGGCTGACGCCTTCCGGCCCATGCTCCGTGCGTGGCTGGTGACGGGCCAGTGCCGCGGGCTGATCCTCGAGGAAGACGGCCGCCCCGTGGCCAGCGCCCTCATGCTGCTCAAGGACACGCTGCCCACCCCGGTCACGCCCATGAGCGTGCGGGGCTACCTGTTCAACCTGTACACGCTGCCCACGCACCGTCGCAAGGGCCTGGCGGCGCGCCTCACGGACGCTGCGCTGGACATGGCGCGGGAGCTGGGCATCGAGATCATGGAGCTGCATGCCAGCCTGGAGGCCGAGGGCCTCTACCAGCGCATGGGCTTCGTCCCCACCAGCGAGATGCGCCTGGTGATGAGTGCCGGCATCAGGACCCCGAAGCAGTGGAAGCACCGCCGCTAGGACCTGCGTCCGAGCTGGCTGCCCACCCCTTCCAGCGCCATAACAACAGGATCGCCGCGCCGCACACCAGGGCGCAGGGCAGGCTGGCCTCCAGGCCGAAGGTGCCCCCGGAGAGCCAGACGGGCCGCGCGTGGAAGAGGGGCGTGAGCCACCCCTGGCTGGTGGTGCCGCTGACGCCGAAGCCCAGCAGGCTGCCCTGGGTCCAGTTCCACCCCAGGTGTACCCCCACGGGCAAGGCGAGGCTCCCGGTACGCCGCCAGCAGAACCCCAGCAGCAGCGCCGCCAAGGCGATGTTCAGGGTGCCCCAGGCCAGGCTCGCACCCGTCATGCCCGGGTTGCTCCAGTGGAGGAGCGCGAAGAGGAACGCGAACAGGATCTGAGCGCCGGTGAAGCCGAGGCCGTCCACGGCCCGCTGGAAGGGGTAGCCCCGAAAGAGCAGCTCCTCGTAGACAGCCACCGCCAGGAAGAACCAGGCGGCGGCCCCGAGGTCACCGAGGCTCACTCCAGGCGTGCGCACCCAGTGCACGGCACCGGTCGCCGCCGCCA
>CAITBU010000220.1 GCA_903890595.1 uncultured Holophagaceae bacterium
CCCGCTGCGCTGACAGTCACAGCGGGCGCCCCGGCGTCCTTCAGCGTGGTGGCGGCGGGCACGGCGCCTCTGGCCTACCAGTGGCGGAAGGATGGCACCAGCCTCTCGGGCGCCACGGCGGCCACCCTCAGCATCGCCAGCACCCAGGCCAGCGATGCCGGCGCCTACACCGTGGTCGTGTCTAATGCGGGTGGCAGCGTCACCAGTGCCACCGCCGCCCTGACGGTCAACGTACCCCCAGCGATCACCACCCAGCCCAGCAGCCAGAGCGTTACAGCGGGAGCAGCGGCCTCCTTCACCGTGGTGGCCACCGGCACAGCACCCCTGACCTATCAGTGGAAGAAGGACGGCACCTCAATCAGCGGTGCCACCACCGCCACCCACAGCCTGGCGAGCGCCCAGAGCGCCGATGCTGGTAGCTATACGGTGGTGGTGAGCAATGCCGTGAGCACTGTCACCAGCAGTGCCGCCGTGCTGACAGTGAACGTGCTGCCGGTGATCACAACCCAGCCCGCCAGCCTCACCGTGAACGCGGGCTCCTCGGCCACCTTCAGCGTGCTGGCCAGCGGCACCGCACCCCTCACCTACCAGTGGAAGAAGAACGGTGCGGTGCTGGCCGGAGCGACGTCCTCCACCCTGGCCTTCACCAGCGCCCAGGCCACCGATGCCGGCAGCTACACCGTCGTCGTGACCAACGTGGCCGGCTTCGCCACCAGCAGTGCGGCCACCTTGACTGTGAACGTAGCGCCCACCATCACCAGCCAGCCCGTCAGCCAGTCTGCCAACCAGGGCGGGTGGGTTGATTTCTCCGTGGTGGCAACAGGCACGGCTCCCTTCACCTACCAGTGGAAGAAGGATGGGGTTTCCATCTCTGGTGCGACCGCTGCGACCTATCGAATCCTGAACCTTCAGGCGACCCATGCTGGACGCTACAAGGTGCTGGTCACCAATGCGGTGGGAAGCGCTACCAGCACGGAGGTGGCCCTGACGCTGGGGCTCGGCATTACGGCTCCCACGCGCCAGCTCCTGCAGGTGACCAAGTCCGCAACCATCTCCTCCACAGTGACTGGTGGTGTGGCACCTCTGACTTTTGTGTGGACCAAGGATGGGACGGCTATTCCTGGGGCTACCACTCGAACGCTGACGATCCCTTTCCTTCGCCTCACTGATCAGGGGAGCTATCAGGTTCGAGTGACCGATGGCTCCGGGCTCGTGGGCACAGCGACTTCGAAGCTCTTTGTGGAGACGACGGCAGATCTGGGGAGCTCTCTGAATCCTAGTTCTGTGGCCATGTCTGGATCCGATCTCTACCTCGCGAGCCCTGACCAGAATGTGGTGTATCGCGTTAACGGGGATACGGGTGTCCGCGTCGCGATTCAGGCCCCCGGCGGGCCAACCACCTTGGCCGTGGACGACGCTGGGCATGTGTGGGTGACCCTCTACAACGCAGGAAGTGTGGGACGCATCCACAAGGACTCGGGCGACCTCACCACCTACCCTGTGGGCAATGGCCCCTTCGGCATCGCCAAGGGCCTGAACGGAACCATGTGGTTCAGCCTGAAGGGGGACCAGCAAATCGGCTACATCTCCACTAGTGGTGGAACAGGCACCCACTATTCTCTAGGTGCGGATGCCTCGCCCGCAGGGTTGTGCGTGCAGGGGGATGGCACAGTTTGGGTTGCTGAGCCTGGGACCCACCGCATCGGCAGGCTCGCTGCAGGTTCTTCGGGTGTGGTGGAGTTCGCTTGCCCCCACCCTCTGGGGAGTCCTCAGCAGGTCATCGCCACGCAGGACGGGCAGGTCTATTACACCGACCTGTATGACTCCGTGGTGGTGGCATTCGCCGCGTCGAGACAGCTCAATCCCGATCTCGGCTTACAAAATGCTGTGGCCATCCCTGTAGATCCTCAGGGGGGGCCCATGGCGCTCCTCATGGATGGCAGTGGTCAGGTCTGGCTCTCCCAGAGGAAGCTGGGGAAGGTGACACGACTAGCTTCAGGTCTCATCTCCGCTGCCGCCCAAGCCTCCAAGGGCGGAGGACGGAGTGGGTACCAGGCCTACCCAGGCACAGCCAGCACCAGCCAGAGCACCTCCTATAGCTTCCCCTCCAGCCTCAGCAGTCCAGTCGGCATTGCCACTGGGCCTAATGGCACGATCTACGCTGCCTTGTCGGGCACCAATCAGGTGGCACAGGTTCCCACAAGTGCGACTGGCATTCAGGTGGTCATCAATGCCCGAGAGCCCCACCGTGTCCTTCGAGGGGAGTCACAGACTTTCACCGCCACCGTGACGGGGGCGGGCGAATCCGCCGTGACCTGGGAGATCCTGGAGGGCCTGGATGGAGGATCAATCACCCAGGCCGGTGTCTACACCGCCCCCATGGCCACCGGCAACTTCCACATCATTGCCCGTAGCGCAGAGGACCCCTCCAAGTTCGGCCGCCTTCAGGTGGTGATCTTCCCCTGGACGGAGTGGCCCCAGGGGCGGGTCGGGATCCTTGCGGGCAATGTGGATGGGGTTGGGAATATGGACGGGCAGGGGAGTGGTGCCCGTTTCTATAACCCCTCCAGCGTTGCCTGTGATCCTTTTGGGAATGTGTTCGTTGCGGATAGTTCGAACAATACCGTTCGTAAAATCACGCCAGACGGTGTTGTCAGCACGATCGCAGGTTCACCGGGCCAGTCGGGTTCGGCAGATGGCTATGGAAGTGCAACCCGATTCAGCGCGCTCAATGCGGTGGCCACCAATGGCAATGGAAACATTGTCGTGGCTGATCGGGA
>CAITBU010000221.1 GCA_903890595.1 uncultured Holophagaceae bacterium
CGGCGACGACCTCCGCCTCGTGTCCAAAACCACCGTCACCCTGGCGGTCCTGCGGCCGCGTGCCTAGCTGGGATAAAAAAAGGATCTTCCGGGTTTTCAGGAAAAGAAGTCTCACCGCTGAGAACACAGAGAACGCAGAGGAAAACCGAGGAGCTGAGGAGAGCGGAGAACGGCCTGGGTGCTTGGGTCGGAAAAGCTTCTTAGCCGGGGATGGACGGGGAGGAGCGGGATAAAGCACTTGGGGCCGTGCTGCACAGCGCATGGGCTCCATCTCGGGGCGCCGCTGCCGCGCCTCTTGGGGGGCGCGGCCGTGGCACCCCGGGATGACTTCCGGCGACGCCGGAAGCCGCCACAGGCGGGCCCATGCTGAGTGGGTCGGCGCGCAATCTGTGTAATCCGTGGAATCTGTGGCTAAAGAGCTTTTGCCTTTATCCCCTTCATCCCTTTTATCCCCGTCAGATTGCTTTTGAACAGAGCTGCGAGGCAACGCCCAGCGCAATTATCTGCGTCATCTGCGTCATCTGCGGTTCCGCTTTCTGCGCTTGAATGCCTACCGTCGCCTCAGGCCCCCGGGCTCGGTGCGGGGGACAGGAAGGACTCGGGCATCTGGGCGGCGACCACTTCGCCGCGGGCGGTGACCTTGCCACCAGCGGACAGGGTGGCTTCGACGATGACCTTGCGGCCGCGGATCTCCTTCACGCGGCCCCGGATCTCCAGCACCGCATCCAGCGGCGTGGGTGCCAGGTAGTCCACGTGCAGCGAGGCCGTCACGAAGCGGAAGGGCGGCAGGCTGTCCATGGGGCGCGCTTCCTGGCGATACATGGCGGCGGCCGCGGTGCCCGTGCCGTGGCAGTCGATGAGCGACGCCACCAAGCCCCCGTACACGTAGCCGGGGATGGCGGTGTGCTCGGGCCGAGGCCGGAACCGCGTAACGGTCTCGTCGCCTTCCCAGTAGGTCTTGATCTGCAGACCAGCAGCGTTTAGCGAGCCACAGCCGTAGCAGTGGGAAACATTCTCCGGATAGTAGTCCTGGAATGCCTTGGTCATGGCCCCTCCTGTGGCGCGGTCCCCGCGCTGGGGACAGCATCCCAGGCGGGCTGGGCCGGGTCCAGGTGTATGAAATGGCTGGTTGTTCCACCGTCGCAGCTTCCACTTGGGTGGAATCACGACACCGAAGGCGTTTGGCCCCTCTCGAGGACGGGAGCCGGTTAGCATAGCCCCTAGGTACCCCCATGAGCTTCGAGATCAAGACCACCAACCCCCGGCTGTTCGACTGGTCCCTCACGATCGGTGGAGCCATCCTGCTTGCGGCCGGTGCCTGGCTCTGGGTGCGAGGCCCGCAGGTGCTCCTGCCGCCCCACTCCGTGGCGCTGGTGGGCGTGTCCCTGGCCTGCCTGGGCCTGGGCAACCTGCTCAACCCGAGCCAGCCAGAAGCCTCCACGGGGCTCACCCTTACTGGCAAGATCCTCGCCGGGCTGGCCATCTTTTCCATCAGCTGGGCGCTGTCACATCCTTGAATTGGCTATCGGCTATCAGCTATCAGCTGTCAGCTAAAGATTGGGCGCCGACCCACTCGAAGTGTGCCGACGCCCACTGATGTTGGCTTTGGCTGATAGCCGATAGCCGATAGCCGACAGCCGACAGCCGACAGCTGATAGCCGATAGCCGATAGCTAACGGCCGCTTCGCAGCCGAGCGCGCGGCTTGGCATCGGCCCGGCAGCGGCGCTCCACTTCGTCCAGCTCGGCTAGGGTGACCTCGATGTCGTGGCGGCGCTGCTCCAGCTCGGCGCGGCGGGCGGCGATGCGCTCCAGCAGGTAGCTCAGCTGCCCGGCTTCGCCCGGTGGCTGGTCGTACATGTCCACGATGCGGCGGATCTGGCCCAGGTCGAAGCCTAGGCGCTTGCCCCGGAGCACCAGGCCCAGCCGCACCCGGTCCCGGGGATGGAAGATCCGCTGGGTGCCCCGCCGCTCCGGCGTGATCAGGCCCTGATCCTCATAAAAGCGGATGGTGCGGTGGGTTACGTCGAATTCCACAGCGATCTCGGCGATGGTCCAGGTGCGATCGGTGCCGGCCATGCTATCTCCCGAGGTCGTGGTCGCCAGAAGGCGGTACAGAATTCTTACACAAATTTGCTTGACGTTTACGTAAAGGGAAATCATTCTCTGGGAAACCGGTCCTTTCTCTGCCCGCCCGTCCCCCTTCTTCTCAGGAGTGCCCCATGGACGTCACGCTGCCCGACCACGTTGAAGCCCTGCGCCAGGAAGTCCGCAAGTTCGCGGAGAAGGAGATCAAGCCCCACGTCATGGCATGGGACGAGTCCAAGACCTTCCCCATGGAGGTCGTGAAGAAGCTGGGCGAGATGGGGATGATGGGTGTCATCTTCCCCGAGCAGTACGGCGGCGCCGGCATGGGCTACCTGGAGTACGCCGTGGTGGTGGAGGAGCTGTCCCGGGTGGATGGCTCCGTGGGCATCACCGTGGCCGCCCACAACAGCCTCTGCTCCAACCACATCTACAGCATGGGCGACGAGCGCCAGAAGCAGACCTACCTCAAGCCCCTGGCCAGCGGCAAGGCCATCGGCGCCTGGGGCCTCACCGAGCCAGGCTCCGGCAGCGATGCGGGCTCCCTCCGCACCGTGGCCAAGAAGGAAGGCTCCCATTACATCCTGAACGGCAACAAGACCTTCATCACGCATGCCACCGTGGGCGACATCTTCGTGGTCATGGCCCGCACCCGGCCGCCCCAGGCCGGCCACAGCAGCGCGGACGGCATCAGTGCCTTCGTGTTGGAGAAGGGCATGAACGGCTTCCGCGCCGGCAAGCAGGAGAACAAGCTGGGCCTGCGGGCCAGCGACACCTCCGAGCTGATCATGGAGGATGTCCGCGTGCCCGAGGCCAACCTCTTGGGTGAGGACGGCGTGGGCTTCAAGCAGGCCATGAAGACCCTGGACGGCGGCCGCATCAGCATCGGGGCGCTGGGCCTCGGCATGGCCCAGGGCGCCTTCGAGGAGGCCGTCCGCTACAGCAAGATCCGCCACACCTTCGGCAAGCCCCTGTCCGGCCACCAGGGCATCCAGTTCAAGCTGGCGGACATGGGTACCCAGATCGAAGCCGCCCGCCTGCTCATCTACCGGGCCGCCGGCCTCAAGGATGCGGGCCTGCCCTACGCCAAGGCCGCCAGCATGGGCAAGCTCTACAGCTCCGAGGTCGCCTGCCGGGTGGCGGACGAGGCTGTGCAGATCCTGGGTGGCTACGGCTACATCAAGGACTACCCTGTGGAGAAGTTCTATCGAGACGTGAAGCTCTGCACCATCGGTGAAGGCACCAGCGAGATCCAGCGGACGGTCATCGCCCGCTACCTGCTTTCGGAATACTGAGGCACCCCGCATGACGCTGATCCACAGCCATATCCGACCCTCCTCCGAGGAATTCGTCGCGAACCGCGAGCAGAACCTGGCCATCTGCCAGGAGCTGGAAGCCGTGAAGGCCACCCTCCGCCAGGGCGGTGGTGAGAAGGCCCAGGCCCGCCACGCCAGCCAGGGCAAGGTCTTCGTGCGGGACCGCATCGCGGCCCTCTGCGATGCCGGCACCCCCTTCCTGGAGACCGGCATGCTGGCCGCCACCGGCGTCTACGACGACCCGGTCCCCGCCGCGGGCGTGGTGACGGGCATCGGCATGGTGCAGGGCCGCCCCTGCATGATCGTCGCCAACGACGCGACGGTGAAGGGCGGCACCTACTACCCCCTCACCGTGAAGAAGCACCTCCGCGCCCAGGAGATCGCCCTGGAGAACCACCTGCCCTGCCTCTACCTGGTGGACAGCGGCGGGGCCTTCCTGCCCCTGCAGGCAGAAGTCTTCCCGGACAAGGAGCACTTCGGCCGCATCTTCTACAACCAGGCCATGCTGTCAGCGGCGGGCATCCCGCAGCTCAGCGCCGTCATGGGGAACTGCACCGCCGGCGGCGCCTACGTGCCCGCCATGAGCGACCAGGCCATCATCGTGAAGGGCACGGGCACCATCTTCCTGGGCGGCCCGCCCCTGGTGAAGGCTGCCACCGGTGAGGATGTCAGTGCCGAGGACCTGGGCGGGGCCAAGGTCCACACCGAGATCAGCGGCGTGGCCGATCACTTCGCCGAGGATGACGCTCACGCCGTCCGCCTGCTCCGGGAGATGGTGGGGTACCTGGGCCACCACGAGAGCGCCCACGTCGATCTGCGCAGCCCCGAGGCCCCCGCCTACGACCCGGACGAGATCCTGGGCGTCTGGCCCCGCAACCTGCGCCGCCAGTCCGATGTGCGAGAGACCATCGCCCGCCTCGTGGATGGCAGCCGGCTCTTCGAGTTCAAGCCCCGCTACGGCGCCACCCTGGTGGCCGGCTTCGCCCACATCGAGGGCCTGCCCTGCGGCATCCTGGCCAACAACGGCGTGCTCTTCAGCGAGAGCGCCCTCAAGGCCGCCCACTTCATCGAGCTCTGCACCACCCAGAAGATCCCTCTGCTGTTCCTGCAGAACGTCACAGGCTACATGGTGGGCGCCCAGTACGAGCGCGGTGGCATCGCCAAGGACGGCGCCAAGATGGTGCACGCTGTGGCCACGGCCCAGGTGCCCAAGATCACCCTCATGATGGGTGGCAGCTTCGGCGCCGGAAACTACGGCATGTGCGGCCGGGCCTACGACCCCCGCTTCCTCTGGACCTGGCCCACCTCGCGCATCTCCGTCATGGGGGGCGAGCAGGCCGCCTCCGTCCTGGTGACGGTGAAGCGGGATCAGCTGGCCCGCAGCGGGCAGGAGCTCTCCCACGCAGAGGCCGAAGCCATCGCCGCCCCCATCCGGGAGAAGTACGAGCGGGAAGGCCACCCCTTCTACGCTTCCGCCCGCCTCTGGGACGACGGCGTCATCGACCTGCGGGCCACCCGGGCCACCCTGGCCGCCAGCCTCGCCGCCACCCTGAACGCCCCCATCCCCGACACCCGCACCGGCGTCTACCGCTTCTGATTTCTTCCGCCCGACCCTTTTCGGAGTGCCCCATGTCTGCTGATTCGCGCATCCTCCGCATCGCCAACGCAGGTGGGTACTGGGGCGATGACCCCTACGCCCTGCGCCGCCAGGTCCAGGGGCCCCTGCCCGTGGATGTGGTCTCCATCGACTTCCTGGCGGAGATCACCATGAGCATCCTGCAGAAGCAGAAGCTCAAGGACCCCAGCGCCGGCTATGCCCGGGACTTCGTCTCCCAGGTCGAGCCCCTGCTGGGCGATATCCTGAAGCGCAAGATCCGCATCATCACCAACGCCGGCGGCGTGAACCCCCAGGCCTGTGCCGAGGCCCTGGCGGCCGTCGCCCGCAAGCAGGGCCTCAAGCTCCGGGTGGCCATCGTGGATGGCGATGACATCGCCCCGACCATGAGCAGCCTGCGCAGCCAGGGCGTGGCCTTCAAGAACATGGAGACCGGCGAGGACTTCGCCCCCTATGCCGACAAGGTGATGGCGGCCAATGCGTACTTTGGCGCCATGCCCGTGGTGGAGGCCCTGAACAACAACCCGGACATCGTCCTGTGCGGCCGCGTGACCGACACTGGCATCACCCTGGCGGCCATGATCCACGCCTTCGGCTGGGCGGCGAACGACTGGGATCGCCTGGCGGCGGGCATCGTGGCGGGGCACATCATCGAGTGCGGCGCCCAGGCCACGGGCGGCAACTTCACGGACTGGAAGAAGGTGCCGGGCTACCTGGAGATGGGCTACCCCATCGTCGAGTGCTGCGCCGATGGCTCCTTCACCGTCACCAAGCACCCGGGCAGTGGCGGCCTCGTCAGCTGCCAGACCGTGCGGGAGCAGCTGCTCTACGAGATGGGCCATCCCCGCAGCTACCTCACGCCGGATGTGATGGCCGACTTCTCGACCATCCAGCTCCGCGCCGATGGTCCCGACCGGGTCCACGTGAGTGGCGTCCAGGGCCGTCCCCCCACGGACTTGCTCAAGGCCAGCATCGCCTACGCCGATGGCTTCAAGACCAGCGGCACCCTCATCATCTCGGGGCCCGACGCCCGGGCCAAGGCCGAGGTGTTCGCCGAGATCTTCTGGGCCCGCTGCACCAGCGAGCTCGAGCGGGCTGGACTGCCCGCCCTCACCCACACCTGCACGGAGTACATCGGCGATGACGCCACCCACCGGACCTTGACGCCGGCGGTGCTCACCAAGGAGATCCTGCTGCGGGTCTCGGCGCACCACGCCGACCGCCGCTCCCTCGAAGTGTTCCGCAAGCTCCTGCCCGCCCAGATCCTGTCCGGGCCTTCCGGTGTGGCTGTCACCGGCGGCGCCCCCATGATCTCGGATGTGGTGAGCTACTGGCCCGCCCTCATCCCCCAGGACTGCGCCCTGCCACTGGTCCGCGTCCTGGAGGAGCGGGGCAGCGGC
>CAITBU010000222.1 GCA_903890595.1 uncultured Holophagaceae bacterium
CCTCCTTGTCTGCGTGAGTCTCATGGCCGCTGATTCCAAACCCCTGCCTCCTGTTGCCCCCCAGAAGCCCCACGTGAGCCTCTGGCACGGGGAGTCCGTGAGCGATCCCTGGTTCTGGCTCCGGGAGAAGAGCAGCCCCGAGGTGGTGGCCTACCTGAACGCGGAGAACGCCTACACCGAGGCCATGACCGCCAACCTCAAGCCCTTCTCCGAGGCCCTCTACAAGGAGATGCTGGGGCGCATCAAGCAGACGGACCTCAGCGTCCCGGTACGCCGTGGGGCCTACTTCTACTACTCCCGCACCCAGGAGGGTCAGCAGTACCCCATCCAGTGCCGGCGTAAGGCCGCCAAGAGCGGCGCCGATGACCCCAAGGCTGCCGAGGAGGTCCTGCTGGACCAGAATGAGCTGGCCAAGGGCCTGGCGTTCCTCAGTCTCGGTGGCATGTCGGTCAGCGATGATGAGCGCACCCTGCTCTACAGCACGGATGCCACAGGGTTCCGTCAGTACCGCCTCTTCACCAAGGACCTGGCCACGGGCAAGGTGAGTGGCCCTCTGGCCGAGCGGGTGACCGGCTTCACCTGGGCCGCGGACGCCAAGCACGTCTTCTTCGTCACCGAGGACGATGTCACCAAGCGCTCGAACCAGCTCTGGCGCCTGGACCTGAAGGCCGGCAAGCCGGTCCTGGTCTTCGAGGAGAAGGACGAGCTCTACACGGTCCAGGTGGATCGCACCCGGGACCGCAGGTACCTCCAGGTGGAACTCCACTCCACGGACACCTGGGAGATGCGCTACCTGGATGCCACCAAGCCCCTGGGCGCCTTCAAGGTGCTGCTACCCCGTCAGAAGGGCCACAAGTACGACTTCGACCACCGGGAGGGCACCTTCTACATCCGCACCAACCGGAAGGCCAAGAACTTCCGCCTGGTCACCGCCCCGGCCGCAACGCCGGGCCCCTCGCACTGGAAGCCCTTCGTGGCGCATCGTTCCGACGTGCTCATCCGCGCCGTCGACCTCTTCCGCGACTTCCTGGTGGTGGTCCAGCAGCGCGAGGGCCTGACCCAGTTCCGCATCCAGGACCTCAAGAGCGGCACCTGGCGCGATGTGGCCTTCCCGGAGAGTATCTATGCGGCCTCCCCGGGTGGGACCCCCGAGTACACCTCCAAGGCCTACCGCCTGAGCTACCAGTCCATGGTGACGCCCGAGAGCATCTACGACTGTGACCTGGCCACGGGCAAGCAGACGCTCCTGAAGGAGACCGAGGTCCTGGGCGGCTATGACAAGGCCCAGTACACCACTGAGCGCCTGTGGGCCACGGCCCGGGATGGCGTGAAGGTGCCGGTGTCCCTGGTTTACCGCAAGGGCCTCCAGCGGGACGGCAGCGCACCCCTCTTCCTCTACGCCTATGGCTCCTACGGTATCGGGACGCCCCCCGCCTTCTCCATTCCCCGCATCAGCCTGCTGGACCGGGGCATGGTCTACGCCATCGCCCACATCCGCGGCGGCAATGAGCTGGGCGAGGCCTGGCACGACGACGGCATGCTCCTGAAGAAGATGAACACCTTCACCGACTTCATCGATGCCGCCGAGTTCCTGGTGAAGGACAAGTGGACCGCCAAGGACCGCCTGGTCATCGAGGGGGGCAGTGCCGGGGGCCTGCTCATGGGCGCCGTCACCAACCTCCGCCCCGACCTGTTCAAGGCCGTGCACAGCGCCGTGCCCTTTGTGGATGTGATGAACACCATGCTGGACGCCAGTCTGCCCCTCACCGTGGAGGAGTACCTGGAGTGGGGCAACCCCAACGAGAAGCCCGCCTTCGACGCCATGCGGGCCTACAGCCCCTACGACAACTTGGTCAAGAAGGCCTACCCGGCCATCCTGGTCACCAGCAGCTTCAACGACAGCCAGGTGATGTACTGGGAGCCCGCCAAGTACGTGGCCAAGCTGCGCACCCTCAAGGCCGAC
>CAITBU010000223.1 GCA_903890595.1 uncultured Holophagaceae bacterium
AGGGCTACACCGAGGTTCGCATCAAGACGATCAACGGCTAACTTTTTCGCTTGCGAAAGAGTTAGATGCGAAAAGAAACCTACTGATCCATTCGACATTCAGATGAAGAGGTATTCCCATGGCACATAAAAAAGGCGTTGGTTCCAGCCGCAACGGTCGCGATTCCCACTCCCAGCGCCTCGGCGTGAAGGAGTTCGGTGGCGAGCTCGTCCCCGGTGGCTCCATCCTCGTCCGCCAGCGCGGCACCAAGTTCAAGGCCGGCATCAACGTCGGCATGGGCAAGGACCACACCCTGTTTGCCCTCACCCTGGGCAAGGTCCGCTTCCAGGACAAGGGTCGCTCCGGCCGCTTCATCCACATCGACCCTGTCGAAGAGTAGCTGGCCTCCGGGGCTGGCGTCCTGCGCCTGCCCTTGAAACCCCGAGCACAGGCCGGGCTTAGCCCGGCCTGTGCTTATTCCTGCGCCCCCCTCGCGTGAAGGCCCTCCATGTTCCTCGACCACATCCAGCTCACCATCGCCGCCGGTCACGGGGGTTCGGGTGCCATGAGCTTCCGCCGGGAGAAGTTTGCCCCGGAGGGTGGTCCTGACGGTGGGGACGGCGGCAAGGGCGGCAGCATCTTCCTGAAGGCCAACCGCGCCCTGAACACCCTCAACCCCTACCGCCACAAGCGCGACTTCGTGGCTGGCCGGGGCTCCCAGGGCGAGGGCTGCATGCGCCACGGCTCGGACGGGGCTGATGTGCTCCTCGAGGTCCCCCGCGGCACCCTGGTCAAGGACGCCCAGACCGGCGAGACCCTGGCCGAGCTCCTCCAGGACGGTGAGGTGGTCTGCGTGGCCCGTGGCGGCCGTGGCGGCCTGGGCAACGCCCGCTTCCGCAGCTCCACCAACCGCACCCCCCGCCATCACCAGCCCGGGGAGGACGGTGAGGAGCGCATCCTCGACATGGAGCTGAAGCTCATCGCGGACGTGGGCCTGGTGGGCTTCCCCAATGCGGGCAAGAGCACCCTGGTGAGCCGCCTCAGCGCCGCCCGCCCCAAGATCGCCGGTTACCCCTTCACCACCCTGGAGCCCCAGCTGGGCGTGGTCAGCCTCGACCGCTTCGGCGGGGACGTGCTGGACAGCTGGGTCATCGCCGACATCCCTGGCCTCATCGAAGGCGCCGCCGAGGGCGCCGGCCTGGGCATCCAGTTCCTGCGCCACGTCGAGCGCACCCGCATGCTCCTCCACCTGGTAGACCTGTCGGACCCCGTCACGGAGCCCGAGGAAGCCATCCGCGTCATCGAGGGGGAGGTTCACGCCTTCAGCCCAGTGCTGGCGGCCAAGCCCCGCTGGCTGCTGGGCACCAAGTCGGATGCCCTGCAGGACGACGACCGCCGCAAGGCCTTCGGGGACCTCTGCGCTGCCCGCGGCCACCGTGCCTTCTTCATCTCGGGTGTCACTGGGGAGGGCCTGAAAGAGCTGGCCTTCGCCGTGGACGCGTTCCTCAAGGCCGAGGCCCAGTAGTGCGCATCGGGCTCCTGGGTGGCGCCTTCAACCCCCCGCATGAGGGGCACCTGGAGCTGGCCCGCCTGGCCCTGGCCCATCTGGAGCTCGACGAGCTGCGCTTTGTCCCCACGGCCCTCAGCCCCCACAAGGAGGACCCCGGCGGCCCGGCCCCCCAGGCCCGCCGTCAGCTCCTGGACCTGGCCCTGGTGGGCCTGGACCCCCGCTGCCGAGTGGACCCCCTGGAGCTGGAGCGGGGTGGCCGAAGCTACACCGTGGACACCCTGGAGGCCCTGGCCGAGCGGGAGCCTGGCACCCAATGGATCCTCATCATGGGCAGCGACCAGCTGCCCGGACTGCCCGCCTGGCGCCGCCCAGAGCGGGTCTTTGCCCTCGCTGCCGCCGCCGTGGCCCAGCGTCCCGGGGCCCCCTTCCAGGTGCCGGAAGTCCCGGGCCTGCACCTTGTGGACCGCTGGAGCGGCGCCCCGGGGGAGCTGGTCCCGCTGCCCACCACGGACCTGGATCTGGCCTCCACCACCCTTCGCGACCGCCTCCGGGATACCCCGGGGGAGGACCCCGCCGGCCTGCCCCCGCAAGTTCTCTCTGCCATTCGGTCGGAAACTTTGTATCGTTAAATTGACTTGGAGCCTGCATGTCCCTTGATTCCCGGCTTGCGACCGTCGTCGAAGCCGCTCGGTCCAAGAAAGCCTTTCGCGTCCGCCTAGTGGACGTGGGGGAGATTGCCAGCTTCACTGACACCTTCGCCTTCATGAGCGGAGGCAGTGACCGGCAGAACCGCGCCATCGCAGAGGCCGTCGAAGATGCCCTCAAACAGACGGGCGAGCACCCCATCAGCCGGGAAGGTGAAAAGACCGGCAACTGGGTCCTCCTGGATTACGGCAACTTGGTCGTCCACGTCATGGACGAGGAGACCCGACGCCACTACAACCTCGAGGGCCTGTGGAGCGCAGGCCGCGACCTGGAACTGCCCCCCGAAGAGCACCCGGAATCCGAGCCCAAACCATAGGAGTCACCCTCCCCATGCCGCACCGCGAGATCAACCCCTACGAGGCCATGCAGGCCAGCCTGCGTGTCGCCTCCGAGCTCTACGGACTGGATGACGCCCTCTTCAAGGTCTTCATGGCCCCCACCCGGTCCATGATCGTCAGCCTACCGGTCCTCATGGACAGCGGACAGTGGGAGGTCTTCACGGGCTACCGCGTTCAGCACAACCTGACCCGGGGGCCCGCCAAGGGCGGCATCCGCTACGACATGAACGTCACCCTCGATGAGGTCAAGGCCATGGCGGCCTGGATGACCTGGAAGACGGCCGTGGTGGACGTCCCCTTCGGCGGCGGCAAGGGCGGCATTGTCTGCGACCCCAACCGCCTGAGCATGGGGGAGAAGGAGCGCCTCACCCGCCGCTACATCGCCGAGATCATGGACATCATCGGCCCTGATCGGGATGTACCGGCCCAGGACATGGGCACCGATGCCCAGACCATGGCGTGGGTGCTGGACACCTACAACATGCACGTCCGCCGCACAGAGAACGCCGTGGTCACCGGAAAGCCCCTGGGCCTCGGCGGCAGCCTGGGCCGCAATGAGGCCACCGGCCGCGGCGTCCTCATTACCGCCCGGGAAGCCATGCAGCGCTTGGGCAAGCCCCTGGCCGGTGCCACCGTGGCCGTACAGGGCTTCGGGAACGTGGGTAGCCAGGCCGCCCGCCTCATGCATGAAGCCGGGGCCCGCATCGTGGCCGTGAGCGACCTCAAGGGCGCCATCCGCAATGACCGGGGCCTGGACATCCACGCCCTGCTCAAGCACCACAGCGAGACCGGCACGGTCACCGGGGTCAAGGGCGCCGAGCCCATGGACCCGGCGGAGCTGCTCACCCTGGCGGTGGACATCCTGGTCCCTGCAGCCACTGAGAATCAGATCACGGACGAGAACGCCCCCCAGGTTCGGGCCAAGGTCATCGTCGAAGGTGCCAACGGGCCCACCACCCCCGAGGCCGACGCCATCCTCCTCGAGCACCGGGTGCTGGTGGTGCCGGACATCCTGGCCAACGCCGGCGGCGTGACCGTCAGCTACTTCGAGTGGGTGCAGAACCGTCAGGGCTTCTACTGGCGGGAGCGCGAGGTCAACGAGCGCCTGGTGGACTACATGACCCACGCCTTCCAGGCCACCTTCGCCACCACCGACAAGTACAAGACCAACCCCCGCATCGGCGCCTACATCCTGGCCCTCGATCGCGTGGCCCAGGCCATGAAGTACCGTGGGTTCTACGCCTAAAGGCAGATTGCAGCCCTAACAGAGCCCCGCCTCAGCGGGGCTCTGTTAGTTTTCCGATCAGCCGCAGCAGGCCATCCAGGATGGTCAGGGGATGCGGGGGACAGCCGGGGATATACAGGTCCACGGGCAACAGGCTGGCCACGCCGCCCAGCTGCTCCTCGCGCTGGTAGTAGGGGCCGCCCTGGATGGCACAGGCCCCCACAGCGATGACGATCTTGGGTCCGGGCACCGCGTCGTAGGTCTTCTGCAGGGCCAGAGCCATGTTGCGAGTGACGGGGCCCGTGACCAGCAGGCCATCCGCATGGCGCGGTGAGGCCACGAACTGAATGCCGAAGCGGCCCAGGTCCCAGGAGAGGGTCCCCAGCACGTTCACGTCCACCTCGCACCCGTTACAGCCGCCAGCACTCACCACCCGGAGCTTCAGGGAGCGGCCCAGCAGGCGCTGTAGCTCGCCCCCCAGGGCCTCGGCCCGGTGGTAGGCCTCGGTCCCGGTGAGGACCAGGTCCTCTCGGGTACGGACGGCCAGGCAGTGGTCCTGGGTGAAGGTGATGGCCCCCTCGGGGCAGGCCTCCACACAGGCGGGGCAGAAGACGCAGCGACCCAGGTCCAGGCTGGGAGCCCCGGCCTTCAGGGTGATGGCCTCCGTGGGGCAGGCCTTGGCGCAGTCGCTGCAGCCTTCGGGACACAGCTCGGCACGGAAGCTGGGCAGGCCCTGGAAGCGCACCGGCAGGGCGGGGATCGTCTTGGGATAGGCCAGGGTCCGGTGGCCCTGGCGCCAGCGGGACAGCAGGATGTGCATCATGGGCGTCTCACAGGTCGTGACCGCAATAGGAGAGGTTGAAGCTCTTGTTGCAGAGGGGGAAGTCGGAGATCGTCTCGCCCCGGAGCGCCAGGGCCAGACCGAACCAGTTGTGGAAGGAGGCGTCCACGATCTTGTAGCGGGCGAACCGGCCAGCGGCGTCCGTGATGGCCAGGTGCAGCACCTCGCCCCGCCACCCTTCCACCAGAGCCACGCAGAGGCTGTCTGGTGCCAGGTCCGGCAGGGACCCTGGCCGGGGCTCGCAGGGGGACTTGGCCAGCTCGGCGAAGGCCCCCGCCAGGTGGCGCTGGCTCTCGAAGAGCTCGCGCCAGCGCACCCAGGCCCGGCTGTGAACGTTGCCGCTCTCGGCGAGGGCCGGCTCCACCGGGTGCATCCCGTAGGGCCCAAAGGGGTGGTCCCGGCGAACGTCCATGGGGATCCCGCAGGCCCGGGCCGGCACGCCCACGGCGCCGATCTCACGAGCCTGGGAGGGGGTCAGGTGGCCGGCACCCTCGAAGCGGATCACCACGGAAGCGGCCTCCCACAGCAGCGCCACCGAGTCCTGGGTCTCGGCCCAGGCCTGGGCCATGCGCGGAGCGAGGCGGGCGATCAGGCCCCCGTCCAGGTCCTGCTGGAGGCCACCGGGCCGCAGCCAGTTCCGGCCCAGGCGGTTTCCGCAGACCTCGGCCGTCAGGTTCAGCCACTCGCCCCGGAGGCGGCCACAGAAAGAGGCTGTGGGCAGGAAGCCCACATCCCCCGAGAGGGCCCCCAGGTCGCCCACATGGTTGGCCATGCGCTCCAGCTCCAGCGCCACACCGCGCACCCGCTCGGCGCGCTGCGACACCGTCACCCCGGCCAGGCCCTCCAGGGTCCGGCAGTGGGCCCAGGCGTGGGCGATGCTGGTGTCGCCGGCAGCGGTCTCCGCCATCTTGAGGCTGAGGGGATGGGGCCCGCCTTCCAGGGCCTGCTCGACCCCGCGGTGCTGGTAGCCCAGGGCGATCTCCAGGTGAAAGACCGTCTCGCCGTGGCACTGGAAGCGGAAGTGGCCAGGCTCGATGACGCCCGCATGCACCGGACCGACGGCGACCTCGTGGACCTCCTCGCCCTCCACCCGGTAGAAGTCCATGACGCCGGGCAGCGGCAGCGCGGCGGGCTCGGCATCAGCCGGGGTCCAGGGCCGCTGGTAGCGCACGGGCTTCAGCCAGGGGTGGCCTTCGGGGGTGATGCCGTACTGCTCCGCCAGCTCCCGCTCGAACAGATGGGCCTGGGGACAGGTCGGCGTGAGCGCCGGGTAGCGGGGCTCGTTCAGCTGGGTGCGGGTGACATGGAGCAGCCCTCCCGTATCATCAGCCAGCACGGCGAAGAGGCGGCGCTGCCCATCGGCGCAGAGGCAGGCCAGGCGCTGGCCCAAGGACACGGCCTCGAGGATCGCCTCCCGGAAGGCGGCCACAGACAGCTCCGGGATCTCGGCCAGGGGCAGGGCGTGCCCGTTCTTTACTGGGATCAAGGCCTGGGCGCTCATGGCCGCACCTCCGTCTGCACCACCTGGGCCACCCCAGTGAGGCTCACCACCGGGACAGGGGGGTTGCCCTCCAGAGCGGAGGAGGCGCCCTCCAGCAGGGCTCGCAGGGGCGCCGGGAGGTGGATGCCCAGGGCCAGGGCCAGGACCATGGCCAGCACCAGCGGGGCGGTGGTGGCGAAGGTGTCCTTGTAGGGCGTGCGAATGCGCTGGGGGCTGGGGACCCCGAAGACCACCTGCATCACCGTGTCGCTCATGGTGAGGAAGATGCCTCCCAGCAACACCAGGAAGGCCGCACCGCTGGCCAGGTGGCCCGTGGTCAGAGCCGCCGAGGCGATCTGGAACTCGCTGATGAAGGGGGCGAAGGGCGGCAGGCCCGTGATGGCGAGGAAGCCCAGGAAGAAGAGCCCTGCCGACACGGGTGTGCGCCGGATGGCCCCGGTCACCTGGGGTAGCTGCTTGCTGGCGTAGCTGCGGTGGATGTTGCCCGCCGACAGGAACAGCACGCTCTTCACCAGGGCGTTGGCCGCCAGGTGGAAGAGGGCGAAGCGGGCGGCCAGGCCACCGATGCCGATGCCGAAGACCAGGATCCCCATGTGCTCCACGCTGGAGTAGGCCAGCAGGCGCTTGAAGTCCACCTGGCCCACCATGAAGACCAGGGCCCAGACCATGGAGAGGAGGCCGAAGCCCAGCAGCAGCTCCCGGGCGAAGGGGCCTTCGCCGGCGGCGACCACCACTGCGTAGATGCGGAGCAGGGCCAGGAAGGCACAGCTGGTGACCCCGCCCGCCAGCAGGGCACCCACGATGCCCGGCGTCTCGCCGTAGGCGTCCGGCTTCCAGCTGTGGAGGGGGGCCAGCCCCATCTTGGTGCCGTAGCCCACCAGGGTCAGAACGAACCCGGCCCGCAGCCAGGGCCGGGAGAGGCTGGCGCCGGCGGCCATGAGGCGGTTGAAGTGCAGCGGCTCTTCCAGCCCGCCCATGTGGGCCGAGTAGGCCACAAAGAGGGTGCCCAGCAGGGCCAGGGCAATGCCCACGGAGCCAAGCACCAGGTACTTCCAGGTGGCCTCGATGGACCGGCGGTTGCGGTTGAAGTACACCAGCGGTGCGGTCACCAGGGTCGTGGTCTCCATGGCCACCCAGACCACCCCTGGATGCCGGGCCAGCGCCAGGAGCGAGGCCAGGCCCAGAAAGGCCAGGATGCAGACGGTGAACACCCGGTGGTCCCGGTCCGGCCGGAGGGACAGGTAGGACGGGGCGTACAGGGCGCAGATGAGGAACAAGACACTGACCACCAGCAGCACCCAGCCACCCAGGGCGTCCAAGCCCAGCCAGGCATTGTGGGGCAGCTCCCGCCAGGCCCGGAGCACCAGCAGCAGGAGCACCAGGTGGAGGGCACCGGTGGCCGGGAGCAGGCGGACCCGCAGGGTGCTGTCCTTGAGCAGGAAGGCCAGGGCGGCGGCGGCCAGGGGGAGGAGGATGAGCAGCAGGGCCATGGGTCAGTCCTTCAGCTCAGCCAGGTAGCTCGTATCCGTGGAATCGAAGGCCACATGGATGTGGTTGATGACGATGCCCATGACGAAGACGCCGACGAAGAGGTCCAGCAGGATGCCCGTCTCCACCAGCACCGGCATGTCCTCCACCAGCAGCAGGCCGAAGAGGTAGATGCCGTTCTCCAGCACCAGGTAGCCCACCACCTGGGTGAGAGCCTTGCGCCGGGACACCAGCAGCAGGAACCCCGTGAACAGCGTGGCCAGCGCGGCCGGGACCAGAAAGGTGGGAGTGCTCCCGGGCTTGAGGGGAAGGCTGTGGGCCAGCATGAGGCTGAGCCCCGTCCCTGCGGCACAGAGCAGGAGGGAGACGGTGTAGCCCACGTAGGGATCCACCTCCCGGTAGATATGGGCCTGGGTAACGGCGCGCCGGAGCAGGAAGGGGATGAGCCAGCCCTTCACGGCAATGGCCGCTGCTGCCACGAGCAGGATGTGCAGGTGCTTGCCAAGGCCCATGGCGATGGGGATCAGGCCCAGGAGAATGCCCTGGAACACCGCCAGCTGAATCGCCTTGTTGACGCGACTGGTGGCCACCAGCGTGAAGTTGGTGAGCATGGTGAGGGCGATGAGAAAATCCGTGAACATGGCAGCTCCCTAGACCAGCAGCAACAGGAAGGCGAAGGCCGAGGCGAGCACGCCCGCCAGCAGGAACTGCGGCACCTTGGTCATGCGGAAGCGGGCCGTGGAGCTCTCAACAACGCCCACCACCACCGCCAGCAGGCCGAGGGCGGCGAGGAAGGCGAGCCAGTTCAGCCAGCCCTGGGCCAGGCGCGGAAGCAGGGGGTCCACCAGCAGCGCACCCAGCACCACCAATTTGAGGCTGGCACCGTAGAGCACCAGAGCGAAGGGCCGACCGGAGTGGTCGAGCACCATCACCTCGTGGATCATGGTCAGCTCCAGGTGGGTGTTGGGATCGTCCACGGGCATGCGGGCGTTCTCCGCCAGGTAGACGATGGCCCAGCCCGCCAGGATGAGGATGAGCGGCCCGGAGAGGTGCCCCACCTTCCCCATGCCGTGGGCCTGGAGCATGGGTGCCAGGGAGAGGCTGCCGGTGGCCTTGGCCAGGGCAGCGAAGCCGAAGAAGAGGGCGGGTTCGGCAAGGGCGCTGAAGGAGACCTCCCGGGCGGCACCCATGCCTTCGAAGGCAGAGCCCGTATCCAGGGCCGACAGCACCGTGAGGAAGCGAGCCAGACCCAGCAGGTAGGCGAAGAGGATGACGTCCCCCTCGAAGCTCACGGGCGCCGGGGTGTGGCCGAAGGGGACCAGCAAGGACGCCACCAGAAGTGCCGCCACCGTGCCCACAGGGCCCGCCAGGAAGACCCAGGAGGTGGTGCGGCTGAAGACCGCCTGCTTACGGGCCAGCTTGGCCAGGTCGTAGTAGAGCTGCAGCACCGGCGGACCACTCCGGCCGGCCAGCCAGGCCTTGACCTTGGCAATGAGGCCCGGGATGAGCGGCGGCAGCACCAGCACCGCCAGGGTGTGCAGGAGCAGATTCATCAGGGTGGACGCCAGGGTGTGGGACATCTCAGACCACCATCCAGATCAGGAGGAAGAGGAGCGTGAGCAGAACGTAGAGCAGGTAGACCGGAAGCTGGCCCGTCTGGATGGCATGCAGGTACGAGAGCCCCCGCACGCTCAGGCGGAAGAGGGGATCCAGGGTGCGGTCCAGCACCGGGTCCGGCACGTGGCTGCTGAAGCGCGCCGACCGCGGGAAGAGGCCCTGCACCTTGGCAGCGTGGACCTTGGGGAACAGCACCCAGCGGGCCCCGCTCACCAGGCCATCGGCGAAGGAAGAGGCGGAGTACTGAGCCCGGGGGACGGACTGGCTGTAGCCGCAGTCCCAGGTGGGCAGATCCGCGGGAACGGTCTCGGTGCTGCGGCCGCCCCGGAGCCAGCGCACCAGGAGCAGGCCCACCAGGACCAGGGCCAGGGCGAGGCCCGTAAGGAGGGGCAAGCGGGTCAGGCCTGCAAGACCGGGCAGGCCAGGGCCCAGCGTGGCCACCACCCGGTCCAGGCCCGGGACGATGAGGGCCGGGAATACGCCGATCACCCCGCAGGCCCCAGCGAGCACTGCCATGGGTATCAGCATGGCGCGGGGGGACTCGTGGGCCTCTGCCGCCGCCGCCGAGCGGGGCGTCCCGAGGAACACCGTGCCGAAGGCCTTGGCGAAGCAGGCCAGGGCCAGGGCGCCGATGAGGGCGAGGGCGGCGAGGATGCCCACAGACCAGGGCCAGCGGGGCAGGCCCAGGGCGCGGAAGGAGCCCAGGTAGATGAACCACTCACTGATGAACCCGTTGAGGGGGGGCAGGCCACAGATGGCCCAGGAGCCGCCCAAGAAGGCCGCCGAGGTCCAGGGCATGTTTCGCCCCAGGCCGCCCAGCTGCTCCAGATCCCGGGTACCCGTGGCGTGCCCCACGGAACCTGCGGCCAGAAAGAGGAGGCCCTTGAACAGGCTGTGGTTCACGACATGGAGCAGGGCCCCGGCGAAGCCCAGGGCCTGGAGGGCCGGGTGACCGGTGCTCTTGCCCACCAGGCCGAGGCCCAGGCCCAGGAGGATGATCCCGATGTTCTCGATGGAGTGATACGCCAGCAGACGCTTCAGGTCGTGCTGACCCAGGGCGAAGGCCACCCCCAGGATGCCGGAGAGGGTGCCCAGGCCCACCACCAGACCGCCCCACCAGAGGGGAGGATCCGGCACCCAGGCGACCAGGCGCACCAGGCCGAGGATCCCCATCTTGATCAGCACGCCGGACATGAGAGAGGAGACGTGACTGGGGGCCGCCGCATGGGCCGGGGGCAGCCAGATGTGCAGCGGCATGGCCCCGGCCTTCATGCCGAAGCCCGCCAGGAAGAGCAGGAACAGCAGGGTCCCCTGGCTGGTGGCAGCAAAGCCCCGGGGCCAGGCCGCCAGATCCCAGTGACCCGTGAGGCCCGCCAGGAGCCCGAAGGCGCCGAAGAGGAACAGGGTCCCCGTGTGGGTGGACACCAGGTAGATCCAGGCGGCCCGGCGGGTCTCGGGCAGGCGGTCCTCGGTGATCACCAGGAGGAAGGCCGCGATGGCCATGCCCTCCCAGGCCAGGAGGAAGACCCACATGTGGGCGGCGCACACCAGCACCGCCAGGGCCGCCGTGAGCAGGCCGAACACCAGGCGCACCCAGCGGGGGCTCCCCTGGGGGCTGTGCCAGTAGGCCACGCCGTACCAGGCGCCGCAGGCGGAGAGCAGCAGCACTGGCAGGAGGAACCAGGCAGCGATGGGGTCCAGCACCAGCAGGCCCTGGGAACCCAGTGCCAGGGTGGGCAAGCGCAAGGCCGGGGCAGGAGCGCCCAGGAGCACTCGAACACCGGCCCAGGTGCCCAGAACAGCCGAGGCCGTCATGAGCATCGCGGCGGTACGCCCTTCCCGGTCCCGGCCGAAGAGGCCCGGAACACCAGAGAGGGCTGCCAGGCCCACGGCGAGGAGGAAGAGAATCATCCGGGCAGCTTCGACCGCAGCAGCAGCCACAGGAAGGCCACCATGAGGGCGACCAGCACGTAGAGGATGTAGATCGAGAGGATGCCCTGCTGAAGCCGGTGGTAGCGCAGGAGGCGGGCGGTGAGGCGACCGAACCACGGGGTCACCAGGTCATCCCCCACGGCATCCCGCACCACGGAATGAAAGGAGTGGGCCCGCGGAAAGAGGGCCCGGATGCTGCGCACCCGCTGGGTGATGCCGGGCAACAGCACAGACCAGCCATCGGCCAGGGAGCTACCGGTGTACTGCATGCGGGCCGTGGGCGCCGCATACCCGCAGTCCCAGGTCGGCAGCGTTTCTACCTGCGTAGCCCGCCGAGGCAGCCAAGCCAGCAGCGCCCCGCCCAGGGCCAGCAGGCCAACTTCCAGCGGCAGGAGGAGGCGCAGGTCCCGACCCACCAGGGACGCGAGGGGTGTGGCGGAGCCCGGGGCCAGCACAGCCACGATGCGGTCCAGCACGGCCAGCAGGGGCAGGGCCAACAGCCCGAGAGCCAGGGCCAGCACAGCCAGAATACCCATGGGGACCAGCATGAGCAGCGAGGGGTCATGGGCATGGTCCACGGCGGCCGAGCGCGCCTCGCCCAGGAAGATCACGCCGTAGAAGCGGGCGAAGGCCACCGCCGCCAGGCCCCCGGTGAAGACCAGGGCCAGTAGCGCCACCCCCGCCGACCAGGAGTCACCGCCCCGCAGGGAAGCGAAGAGGCCCCGGTAGAGGAACCACTCGCTGAGGAAGCCGTTGAAGGGCGGGAGGGCCGTCACCGCCAGCACCGCCGGGAACATCAGCAGGGCCGTGCGGGGCATGCGGGCGGCCAGGCCCCCCAGGGCCTCCATGTTGCGGGTGCCCGTGGCGTGCAGCAACGCGCCGGAGCCGAAGAACAGGAGCGTCTTGAAGATCGCGTGGTTCCAGATGTGGAAGATGGCCCCGCCGAAGCCCAGGGCCGTGAGCAGGGGATCGCCGCTGGCCCGGCCCACCCAACCCAGGCCCACGCCCATGGCCACGATGCCCAGGTGCTCGACGCTGGAGTAGGCCAACAGCCGCTTGTAGTCCCGCTGGGCCAGGGCGTTCCAGACCCCGTAGACGGCACTGAGGGCCCCCAGCAGGAGGAGGCCGCCGCCCATCCAGCCGGGCGGGCCCGGCAGCAGCGTGGACACGCGGAGGATGCCGTAGATGCCCGTCTTCAGCATCACGCCGGAGAGGATGGCCGACACGTGGCTGGGGGCGCCGGCGTGGGCCGCAGGGAGCCAGAAGTGGAGCGGGAGCAAGCCGGCCTTGAAGCTGAAGCCCAGGAGGGAGAGGCCCAGGATCCAGACGTCCAGGGTCCCCACGGGGCCTCCAGGCAGCGGCACCCAGGGGAAGCCGCCCAGGCGCTGGGCCAGGAGGATCACCGAGGCGGTGAGCACCAGGGTGCCGGTATGGGTACACACCAGGTACACCCAGCCGGCGCGGTGAACCTCGGGGTAGAGGTGCTCGGTGCTCACCAGGAAGAAGGCCGAGATGGCCATGCACTCCCAGGCCACCAGGAACAGCAGGCCATTGCGGGTGACGAAGAGCAGCGACATGGCAGCGACCAGGCAGCCAAAAAAGAAGCGCAGGGAGCGCCCTGAGCCCTTGGCGAGGTGGACGGGCCAGTACTCGAGCCCGTAGACGATCCCCAGCCCAGCCACCAGGTGCAGAGGCAGGAGGAAGGCCGCCGAGAGGGCATCCAGCTCCAGGCGCACCGGTCCCTGCCAGAAGTAAAAATCCACGTGGGTGGGCGTACCGCCGAGCAGAGCGTGGGCGGCGGCAAAGATGGCCAGCAGCGAGCCCGTGGCGCCCAGGACAGTGCTGATGCGGCCTTCTTTGCGAGGGGGAACCAGCGGCAGCAGCGCCGCCACGATCCAACAGCCGGCCGCCAGGAGGATCAGGGTGATGTCTCGCATCTGCATCCCCCTCCAGCGTCGGGAAACGGGTTCACCTTCCTGCAGCGATGCAGCGCCCTGTGGGAGGGGCTGCAGCGTGCACATTCGCGGAAGTCTCATCCATCATAGCCGACTCACTGGTAGGGCTCGCGGGGCAGGCCCCGGCTGGCTCAGAACACCCGCAGCAGGGCGACATAGCCATTCGCCGCTTTAACGCCGGCGATGTCGCTCTGCAGGCCGATGCCCAGGTCCACGCGCACTGCCGTGAACCACCAGAAGCCGGGCAGGTCACCCGAGATGGCCAGGCCACTCATGCCGTAGGTCTTGCCGTCATCCAGGCTGCGGGCCCGGGCGTACTCCAGGCCGAGGGACAGCCGCAGCCTCGGGCCCGTGGGAATGGCCAGGCTGGTCTTGGCGTAGGACAGCTGGTCCGCGGCCACGGCGTTGGCACGGATGCCAGCGATGCGCACGGTGCCGCCCATGCCGCCCACATCCAGGGCGTTGAAGCGATCAAAGGCGTGGCCCCCGGCCCAGCCCGCTTCGCCATGGAACCACAGCCCGAGGGCCAGCTCCCGGTCGAAGCCCAGGCTCCCGCCCCAGCGGCGGAAGGCCCCGGCCTCTGGCACAGACTGCGGGCTGGCCGCCGTGCCGTACACCCCGTCAGGGCGCCGGCCCCAGCCTTCGTAGGCCCGGACCTGGAGGCCCCGGAACAGCCAGGAGGCCTGCACCGTACCCGTGCGGGTGAGGCCCGAGGGCGGCAGAACATAGCCCGGCGTGCGGTACTTGGAGTCGCCTTCGGCAAAG
>CAITBU010000224.1 GCA_903890595.1 uncultured Holophagaceae bacterium
CGCCTCGATGTGCCAGACCGGCTCGGTGTCCTGCCGAATGGGGGGCTGCGGCCGAGACAGTGGCACAGGCGGGCGGGGTGGCACCGGGGGATGGGGTGGCACAGGGGTGTAGATCTCCTGGGGACCACTCACGGGCTCCACGGGCGGTGGCACCGCCTCCTCCTGCACGGACGGTTGGCGGCCCTGCACCTGGACCAGGCCCCCCAGCGCCCAGAGGGTGGCCACCAGGCGGTTGATCTCCTCGGGTGGCAGGCCCGACAGGGCGGCGAAGGTGGCACAGCTGATGGGCTCGGTACCCAGTAGGGAGATGGCATAGGCGAGGGTGGGGGTGAGGGGCAGGTCGCTGATGCTGTCCAGCACCTCCGGCGGTGCCTGCCAGCGCCACTCGGGATCGCGCCGGTACATGTCCTGCAGCTCCCGGTCGATGTTGGCGTCGCGGAAGGCGCCCCAGATCAGGGTGCGGTGGTTGAGGCGGAACTGCAGGGAGTCCAGGCTGGCCACATCGGGATCCCCGGGGATCCAGGTGCCCCGCAGGATGGAGTGCTCCAGGGCATGGAGCAGCACCGAGCTCAGCAGCTCATGGAGGTGGGCGTCGCGGACTTCCTCGGTGATCAGGCCCAGCTGCACCACACGGTCCCCCACCCGAGCACCCTGGTCCTCCTCCAGAAGCGACCGCAGCGTGGCCATGTCCAGCACGCCTCTGCGGATGAGAAAGTTGCCGAACTGCTCGCCCACCGCATCGCTGCGGATGTAGGCCAGCTCCCCTTTAGACCAATAGAGGCGGCGGTTCCCGTCGTTCTGCTCGAGCAGCAGCTCCCCAGTTCCCTTCCGTTGGTGGAGGGAACCCATGAGGGCCGGCAAGGAGGGGTGGAATCGGACAGCAGGCAATGCGGCTCCGAAGGGGGTGTCTAAGTTTGCACGGTCCGGGCCAAGATGCCAGCCCCACAAGGGTGTATGGAAGGTCTTATTTTTCCAGGCCGCTTGGTCAGTTATAACTCTGGACCTATCCTGTTCCCCTGACCGTTCCCGCGCTCCGGAAGGGCCTTCATGTCCAAGCCTCCCCCATCCCAACCCCGGCCGGCCCGACGCCTTGGCGACCCGACCAGCCCCCGGGCCCGAGAGCGCCAGGCGCTGGAAACCCGCCTGGGCTATGCCTTCCGCGACCGCACCCTGCTGGACGAGGCCCTGACCCATGCCTCTGCGGGCAGTGGTTCGGACAACCAGCGACTGGAGTTCCTGGGGGACGCCCTCCTCAACTTCACGGTGGCGCAGATCCTCTTCGAGGCCCGGCCGGACTGGCAGGAGGGGCCCATGAGCAAGCTCCGGGGCCAACTGGTGCGCACCCAGACCCTGCACGCCTGGGCCGTGGACCTGGGCCTGGCCGGGGCCCTCAGCGCCGTGCGCCCACGGAAGGCCCCCCCCATGGGTCAGAAGCCTCTGGCGGATGCCCTGGAGGCCCTGCTGGCGGCGGTCTTTCTGGATGCCCAGCGCGCTGGGACGGATGCGGCAAACGTCCTGCGCACCTTGGTGGAGGCGCGCTTCCTGCCGGCCATTCTGGCCGCCCGGCCCGAGACCCTCACCCGCCTGGACCCCAAGACCCACCTGCAGGAAACCGCCGCCCGCCTGGGCCTGCCCGCCCCGGTCTACACCCAGCTGGACCAGAGTGGACCCGGCCATGCCCCGCGCTTCACCGTGCGGGTAGCCGTGGCGGCCCAGGCCGCCGAAGCCGAGGGCAGCAGCCGCAAGCAGGCCGAGGGGGACGCTGCCAAGCGGCTGCTGAAAACCCTCTGCCCCATCACGGAGCCGTGACCCTTGGGTTACACTGCACCATGGCCATTGCCTGGAGCTCGCGCTTGAAGATTTATCCGACCCTCAACCTCCAGTGCGGCCGTGTGGTTTCCACAGCTGGGCAGGCAGCCATCTCGCCAGAAGAGCCCCTGGACCTGGCCATGCGCATGGTGGATGGCGGTGCCACTCGGCTGGCGCTGGTGGACGTGGACGCCGCCCTGGGGAAGGGCAACAACCGTGACCTCATCTCCCAGATCCTGAAGGGGGTTCGCTCCCGGGAGCGCAAGGTCTGTGTCCAGGTGGCTGGAGGCATCCGCAGCTCCGATCAGGCCCAGTTCTTCATCGACCAGGGTGCCAACTGGCTGGTGGCCGGGACCATCCTCCACAAGTCCCCCATGGCTGCCGAGCAGCTCCTGGCCCGCTTCCAGTCCTTCCTGATCGCCGCCATCGATGCCCGCAGCGGCATGACCCGCCACTCT
Source organism: uncultured Holophagaceae bacterium (assembly GCA_903890595.1). Taxonomy (GTDB): domain Bacteria; phylum Acidobacteriota; class Holophagae; order Holophagales; family Holophagaceae; genus Geothrix. The sequence goes on from CAITBU010000224.1 coordinate 2,268, forward strand.
GGTTGGGCCGAAGCCTCGCCCCTCTCCGCCCTGGAGCTCGCCCAGCGCGCGAAGGAGTACGGGTTCCTGCGTCTGCTGTTCGTGGACATCCC
>CAITBU010000225.1 GCA_903890595.1 uncultured Holophagaceae bacterium
CTCGCCGCCGGATGACCCGGTGCTGCAGGCCCGCATCCGCGAGGCCGACGCCGAGCGCCAGGGCCTGGGCTTCATCGGCATCCAGGTGCCGCAGATGACGCTGAAGCTGAAGCAGGGCATCGGCCGCCTCATCCGCACCCGAGGCGACCGGGGCGTGGTGGCCGTGCTCGATCCGCGCCTCATGCTGCCCAGCGAAGACCCCCTGGGCAAGCGCTACGCCGCCCAGGTCCGCGCCGCCCTGCCACCCTTCCCCGTGACCCGGGACTGGGAGCGCGTGGAGGCCTTTCTGCAGTCGCTGTGATCGGAAAACAAAACGCTAACCGCAGAGAGAACTACGAAAAGCTATTAGCCTCTTGAAAGCCCGGGCCTGACTTACCTACTGAAACAACCGGTCCCAAGGGATGTCGTAGGAGGTGCTGCGACCGCCGCCGCCGATGCGGGTAAGGCACCCGGTTTGAAGCAGCTCTGCGAGATCCCGTGTGGCGGAGGCTTTGCTTGTCTTCGCGAGAGCTTCGTATTTCCTGGCATTGACGCCACCCTCGAACCCACCCGGCCCTGCGTCCAGTAGGCGGTTGAGTACGTTGCGTTGGCGCACGTTCAGGCTCAGGTCCCTGTGTTCGGCCCAGAAGGTGGCCTTGGCAAGGATCTGTTTGATGATTCGTTCGGAGTCCGCACAAGAAGCGGGAATTTGGGCGAGAAACCACTTCAGCCACGGCGTGATGTCCATGCCGCCTTCAAGTGACTGGGTGACACTCAGCGCTGCATAGTATTCCCCTCTGACCGCATTGATTCGCGAAGACATCCTGTAAAGAAAGTCGTTGCGCCCTTCTTCCTGTGCGAAGGCCATGTCGGTTACAGCACGCGTAATCCTTCCGTTCCCATCCTCGAATGGGTGGAGGGTCACCAGCCACAGGTGGGCCAGGCCCGCACGGAGCGGGTTGTTCAGCGAAACCTTAGAGGCATTGAACCAGGAGACAAATCTATCCATCCCCTGCTGAAGATCCTTTCGGGGAATGCCCTCGAAGTGGACGATCTCCCGCCCGATCGGTCCGGATTGAACCAGCACTTCGCCTGGCCGCAGGACCCCAGTTGCGATGCGCCCAGGCCCCTCCTCCGACTCGGGGAAGAGGGCCTTCTGCCAGCTACAAAGCCGCTCGATCGTCAGTGGCTCTGAGTGTCGCTCCGTCGCATCGCAGAGCACCCCGACGAGCCCTTCGGCATCCCTGGAGAGGGGCGCCAGCGGGTCCCAAGGGCGGTGCAGATGGCGGGCGACTGAGGCAGCTACGGAGGCAGGGTTGAGGGGCTTCCCTTCAATGGCACTGGTGTTGACGCCCTCGTGCTGGAGGAGCTGAGCCAAGGCCTCTTGGGTCAGCTCCTTATCCAGGATCCTGCTCACCATCCTGAGCTGGCCCTGTGCCCCGGCGGCATGGGCCAAGGGCACCGCCAATTCCCCGCTGTCCCACTTGAATTGGGGCCATTCCGGGTGCTGCCAAATCCATCGTGGCTTCATAATCGGCTCACCATTTGAGCCGATTATAAGCCTTAATCGGCTCATTTCCAGGGGCATTCCCTGGGAGACGGGAGAATTCTAGGAGCTTGGTGGAGCTCAGTTCTTCGCCGGACCCTGCTTCTCCAGCTCCTGGATGCGGGTCTGGAGCTCGGCTACTGCGGCTTTGAGGGCCTTCAGCTCGGCCTGCTTGTCGGGGCCGGTGCCGGAGATGACGGTGGTGCCCTTGGGACCATCGCCCTTCTTGATGAAGACGAAGTGCTTGCCTTCGGCGGCAGCGTCGGGGCC
>CAITBU010000226.1 GCA_903890595.1 uncultured Holophagaceae bacterium
CATCGATGGCGTGGTGCGGGGCCTCATCCGTCCCGGCTATGTGGCCAAGGCGGGCCTCAAGGTGGCCGATGTGGATCCCCGGGGCGAGGTGGCGCACTGCTACACCGTGTCCGACAAGGCCCGGGCCATCGCCGGCGGGGTTCTGGAGGCGATCCTGATGCTGGGGGCCGGGGCGCCCCGATGATCTACCTGGACAACGCCGCCACCAGCCATCCCAAGGCCCCCGGCGTGCCGGCGGCGGTGGCCCGCTGCCTCGAGGACGGCGCCGGCAGCCCGGGGCGGGGCAGCCATCCCCTGGCCTTGGCGGCGAGTCGCCTGCTCTTCGAGGCCCGCGAGGCCTGCGCTGGGTTCCTGGGCGCCCCTCACTCTGAGCGGCTGATCTTCACTCCCAACGCCACCGCCGCCCTGAACCTGGCCCTCCTGGGCAGCGTCCCGCCTGGGAGCCTGGTGGCCCTCAGCAGCCTGGAGCACAACTCGGTGCTGCGGCCCCTCCGCCACCTGGAGGCCACCCGGGGGGTCCGGCTCCGGGTGATTCCCTTCGACGACCGGGGCTGCCCCGAGCCTGCGAGCCTCCGGGAGGCCCTGGACCAGAGGCCAGATCTCTTCGTCCTGACCACGGCCAGCAATGTGACCGGCGCCCTCACCCCGGTGGAGGACATCGCGGAGCAGTGCCGCTGGCGCGGCATCCCGCTCTGCCTCGACGCCAGCCAGTCCGTGGGGCACCAGCCCCTGCCAGCCCTGGGGGACTTGCTCTGCTTCTCGGGCCACAAGGGCCTGCTGGGCCCTGCGGGCACCGGCGGCCTGCTGCTGGGACCGGAGGCCTGGCCGGAGCCCCTCCTGTTTGGTGGCACGGGCAGCGCCTCCGACAGCGAGCAGCCGCCCGAGGCCCTCCCGGATCGCTTTGAGCCGGGCACCCCCAACCTGCCGGGACTGGCGGGCCTCCATGCGGCGCTGCAGTTCCTCGCCGCCACGGGTCTCCCGGCCATCCAGGCGCAGGAGGCCGCCCTCGGCGAGGAGCTCCTGCGGGGTCTGCTGGCCCTGCCGGGGGTGGTGGTCCACGGGCCAGGCCCTGGTCAGCCCCGGGTGCCGGTCTTCTCACTCACGCTGCCTGGCCGGGACCTGGGCGAGGTCGCCCTGGGGCTGGACCGGCGCGGCATCTGCGCCCGGGTTGGACTCCACTGTGCGCCCGCCGCCCACCGGAGCCTGGGAACCTTCGCCGGGGGTGGCACCCTGCGCTTCTCGCCGGGATTCTTCACCACGCCCCAGGAGATCCACGACACCCTGGAAGCCATGGAGGCCATCCTCACGTGAAGCTCACGTCCTACACGCGGTTCTCGGGGTGCGGCGCCAAGCTGGGCCCCGGCGTGCTCGAGCAGGCCCTCTGCGGGCTGGTGCAGCCCGCCTATCCGGAGCTGCTGGCGGACTTCTCGGGCAGCGAGGACGCGGGCCTGTTCCGCCTGGGACCCCACCAGGCCCTGGTGCAGACCGTGGACTTCTTCCCGCCCATTGTGGATGACCCCTATCTCTTTGGCCGCATCGCTGCCGCCAATGCCCTGTCGGATCTCTACGCCATGGGTGCCCGGCCCATCACGGCCCTGGCCCTGGTCTGCCACCCCCTCAAGGCCCTGGGTATGGAGCCCCTCAAGGCCATGCTGGCGGGCGGGCTCGCGGCCCTGACGGAGGCCGGCTGCGCCCTACTGGGCGGGCACAGCATCGAGGATCCGGAGCCCAAGCTGGGCTATGCCGTCACGGGTCTGGTGGATCCGGACCGGGCCTGGCGGAACAACACCCTGGAGCCCGGCGGAAGGCTGCTCCTCACCAAGCCCATCGGCACCGGACTTGTAAACATGGCACTTCGGGCCGAGTGCGCGTCGCCCGCAGCCCAGGAAGCCGCCGAGACCGCCATGGCCACCCTGAACAAGGTTGCCGCCGAGGTGCTGGCGGGCTTCCGGGTGCAGGCCTGCACGGATGTCACAGGCTTCGGTCTCGCGGGCCACGCCGCGGAGATGGCCACGGGCGTCCACTGCGGCCTGAGCCTCTGCATGGCCCAGGTGCCCCTGCTGCCGGAAGTCCAGGACTATGCCGCCATGGGGCTCATCCCCGAAGGCACCTACCGGAACCGCGAGGGCCGCCTCCGCTTCCTGCGCGGCGACCTCTCCCCCGCGAACCTGGACCTGCTCTTCGACCCCCAGACCTCGGGCGGCCTGCTGGCGGCCCTCCCTGCCGCCGAGGCCGAGGCGGCCCTGGCCGCCCTCCATGCGGCGGGTGTGCCAGCCTGGATCATTGGCGAGACCGGTGGCGCTCCAGGCTTCGTGCAGATCCTCTAGCCATGCTCCTGCTCGCCACCTATGCCTCCAGCCACGCGGCCCTGCGGGCGGAACAGATCCTCAAGGCTGAGGGGGTTGCGGTCGAGCTGATTCCGGTGCCCCGCCAGGTCCAGAGCCTCTGCGGCTTCGGGTTGCTGGCCGAGGTCCCGGACGGCACCTTATTTCAAAAGAGCGGTTCCGAGAATCTATGGCAAGTTAGAGAGCCCGAAGCGGGACTTTGGCGGAGGACCTATGAGCCCTACCTGTAGAACACTCGACGCCCGTGGTCTGCCCTGTCCTCAGCCCGTGATCCTGGCGCGGAAAGCCTTGGCTGAGGGGGGCTTCGACACCTTGGCGATCACCGTGGACGACGCGGCCTCCCGGGAGAACCTGCTGAAGTTCGGTGCCTATGCGAAGTGCCTGGTCGAGGCTGTGGACGAGGGCGGGGGCCTGACCCGTATCTGCCTGACCCCCCAGGGCTCCGCCCCGGCCCCGGCGCTGGCCGAGGTCTGCCCGCTGCCCGAGGGGGCCCCTGGGGTCGGCCCGGTCGAGGTGGTCTTCCTGTCCGCCGATGGCATTGGCCAGGGGGACCCGGAGCTGGCCCGCCTGCTGATGCGCGGGTTCATCTATACCCTCACGGAAGCCGAGCGGGTGCCCCGGCGGCTCCTCCTCATGAACAGTGGGGTGCGGCTGGCGGTGGAGGGCTCCGAGTCCCTGGCCAACCTGCAGAAGCTCGAGGCCCGGGGCGTGGAGGTGCTGGCTTGCGGCACCTGCCTCGAGTTCTTCGGCCTGACCAATCGCCTCGCTGTGGGAGGAATGACGAACATGTATGAGATCGCCGGGCATCTCATGGAAGGACCCACCCTGAGCCTGGGCTAGCGCCGAGGAAAAATGAAAAATTGTGACCCCGTACTGAAAATTTTTAACTGTTCCCCGTGTCCCATTCCATACTTGTAGGACTAGGCCAATCCTGGTTTTTCACTTCCCCTCCCGAGGTGCCGCATGGACCACAAGATCGTGGGGAAAAGTACCCAGAGGCTCGATGCCGTTGCCAAGGTCACCGGTCGAGCCATGTACACAGATGACTTCTTTGAGCGGGACATGCTGGTGGGGAAGGTCCTCCGCAGCCCCCATGCCCACGCCCGGGTCCTGCGCATCGACGCCACCAAGGCCAAGGCCCTGCCCGGCGTGGTGGCGGTCCTCACCCCGGCGGACCTGCCGAAGATCAAGTTCGCCACGGCGGGGCATCCCTGGTCCCTGGACCCCGGGCACCGGGATGTCGAGGACCGGCTGATCCTCACGGAGAAGGCCCGCTTTGTCGGGGATGCCATCGCGGCGGTGGTCGCCGAGGACCTGCTCATCGCAGAGAAGGCCCTGCACCTGATCGAGGTCGAGTACGAGGTCCTGCCCCACGTGCTCACCGCCGAGGACGCCATGCAGGAGGGCGCTCCCCTCCTCCACGAGAACCGGCCCGGCAACATCGTGAGCTCCTTCGGGGTGCAGTTCGGGGATGTGGAAGCCGAGTTCCAGACTGCGGACCTCGTCTTCGAGGGCGACTACGAGACCAGCATCGTCCAGCACTGCCACATCGAGTCCATGAGTGCCTATGCCTTTGTGGACTCCGACGGGCGGGTGGTGGTGAACTCCTCCACCCAGATCCCCCACATCGTCCGGCGCATCGTGGCTCAGGCCCTGGGCCTGTCCTGGGGCCGGGTGAAGGTCATCAAGCCTTACATTGGCGGCGGCTTCGGCAACAAGCAGGACGTGGTGGTGGAGCCCCTGGCGGCGGCCATGAGTCTGGCGGCGGGCGGGCGGCCCGTGCGCTACTGCATGACCCGCGAGGAGGTCTTCATCGACACCCGCACCCGGCACGGCATGAAGCTCCACCTCAAGACCGCCCTCACCCAGGACGGCACCCTGAAGGGCATCCACATGAAGGTGCTCAGCAACACCGGCGCCTACGCCTCCCACGGCCACTCCATTGCCATGTCGGCCGGCGGGAAGTTCCGGCCTCTGTATGACTTCCGGGCCATCAAGTACGAGCCCAAGACGGTCTACACCAACCTGCCGGTGGCGGGCGCCATGCGGGGCTATGGCACGCCCCAGATCTTCTTCGCCCTCGAGAGCCACCTGGACGACATCGCCCGGAAGCTGGAGCTGGATCCCATCGAGCTGCGCCGGAAGAACCTCATCAAGCTGGGCCACCAGGACCCCCTCACCAAGAACGTGGTCCGCTCCTTCGGCATTCCCGAGTGCATCGAGAAGGGCAAGGAGCTCATCCACTGGGAAGAGAAGAAGAAGGCGCACCAGGGCCAGACCGGCCACCTGGTCCGGGGCCTGGGCATGGCCCTCTTCGCCTACGCCTCAGGCACCCATCCGGTGGCCCTGGAGCTGGCGGGGGCCCGCATCGTCATGAACCAGGACGGCTCCGTCACCCTGCAGGTGGGCGCCACGGAGATCGGCCAGGGCAGCGACACGGTCTTCGCCCAGATCACCGCCGAGACCCTTGGGCTGCCCGTGGCCATGGTCCATGTGGTCACCACCCAGGACACGGACATCACGCCCTTTGACTCCGGCGCCTACGCCTCGCGGCAGACCTTCGTCACGGGCATCGCCGTGCGCAAAGCGGCCCTGGAGGTTCGGCAGAAGGTCTTGGACGTGGCCGCCCGCCGCACGGGCCTGGCGCCTGCGGAGATGGACATCCGGGACCGGATGATCGTCGAGACCAGCCTGGGCCGCACGGTCTGCAGCCTGGAAGACGTGGCCATGGACTCCTTCTATGACCGCCTCCTTGCCGCCCCCATCACCAGTGATACCTCCGCCAACGTGCGCATCAACGCCATGTCCTACGGGGCCACCTTCGTGGAAGTGGAGGTGGACATCCAGACGGGCCGGGTGGAGGTGACCGAGCTCTGGAACATCCACGACTCGGGCACCATCATCAACCCCAAGCTGGCCGAGGGCCAGGTCCACGGCGGCGTCAGCATGTCCCTGGGGGCCGCGCTGCTGGAGCAGATGCTCTTCGACCCCGTCACCGGGAAGCCCCTGAACCCCAACCTGCTCGACTACAAGCTGCCCACGGTCCTGGACACCCCCAAGATCAATGCGGC
>CAITBU010000227.1 GCA_903890595.1 uncultured Holophagaceae bacterium
GCGGTGCTTCCCAAACCCAGAATTCTTACGCTGCAGTTTTATCTGTGAAATCCGTGGGTAAGCCATTCCCCTTTTTGGCAGTTATCCCCGTTCATCCCATTTATCCCCGTCCAAAAAGGTCTTTTTTTGGTTTTTGACCGGTTTTCATCGGTGGCGAAAATGCCTTTTGACGGGGATAAATGGGATGAACGGGGATAAACCGGAAATCAAGAGCAGAAGCGGATCCACAGATTTCACAGATTCCACAGATTGCGCTCTCTGCGTTCTCTGCGGTTGGCGGTTCTTTCCCCCCGGAATTCCCGGATGAACCGTTTTTCTAGCCCTACTCCGCTCTCCTCCGCTCCTCAGCAGTCCTCTGTGTTTCTTGATTCAATTCGTTGCAAGCCACCGCCAAGCCCCGCTGCGAGGCTTTTATCTGCGCCATCTGCGGTTTCAGTTTTTCTAGAAAACCGAGCTAGCCCCGCGTCCAACGGAGAACGGGTTTGCGGGCGGCGGTGGTCTCGTCGAGGCGGCGGAGGGGGGCCAGCACGGGGGCCTGGTGTAGCAGGTCCGGGCTCTCGCTGGCCTCCTGCGCAATCTGCAGCATGGTGTCGCAGAAGGCGTCCAGCTCGTCCTTGCCCTCGCTCTCCGTGGGCTCGATCATCAGCGCACCCGGAACGATCAGCGGGAAGTAGATCGTCGGCGGGTGGTAGCCGTGGTCGATGAGGCGCTTGGCGATGTCGAGGGTGTGCACATCGCCCTTGGCCTGGAGGGTGTCGCTGAAGACGACCTCGTGGAGGCTGGGGGAGTCGATGTGGAGCGCGTAGGCCCCCTTGAGCCGAACCCGGATGTAGTTGGCATTCACAATGGCGCGCAGGGTCGCCGCCTTGAGGCCGTCCGAGCCGTGGCTCAGACAGTAGGTCAGCGCCCGCACCAGGATCCCGAAGTTGCCGTGGAAGGTGTGCACCTTCCCGATGCTCTGGGGGCGGTCCCACTCGGTGCGGTAGGTGTGGGCGGGCACCTCGCCCTCGCCCACCTTGACGGTGTCACGCACCACCACGGGCAGGGGCAGGAAGGGGATCAGGCGCTCGGCACAGCACACGGGACCGGCGCCGGGACCGCCACCGCCGTGGGGCGTGGAGAAGGTCTTGTGCAGGTTCAGGTGCATGACATCCACGCCGAAGTCGCCGGGCCGCGCCACGCCCACCAGGGCGTTCATGTTGGCGCCGTCCATGTAGACCAGGGCGTCCACGCTGTGGAGCAGGTCGCTGACTTCCTGGAAGCGATACTCAAACACGCCCACGGTGTTGGGGTTGGTGATCATGGCGCCGGCGATCTCCGGGCCCAGCTCAGCCACCAGGGTCCGCAGGCCCTTGCGGACCTTGCCACTGACGGGATCCGTGACGTCATCGAAGGCGATGGTGCCATCGGGCAGGGAGGGCAGCTCCACCACCTCGTAGCCCGCCATGGCGGCAGTGGCGGGGTTGGTGCCGTGGCCGCTGTCGGGGATGAGGATCACGCGGCGCTTGGCGCCCCGGCTGACGTGGTAGGCGCGGATGAGCATGACGCCCGTCAGCTCGCCGGCCGCACCGGCGCTGGGCTGGAGGGTGACACCGGGCAGGCCCGTGATCTCCTTCAGCCACTCCTGCAGGGTGTAGAGCGTCTCCAGGTTGCCCTGCACGAAGGCATCCGGGGCCATGGGGTGGGTGTCCGTGAAGCCAGGCAGGCCCGCGATCTTCTCGTTGATCCGGGGGTTGTGCTTCATGGTGCAGGAGCCCAGCGGGTAGATGCCGTCGTCCACGCCGTAGTTCCACTTGGAGAGCCGGGTGAAGTGGCGGATGACCTCCACCTCGCTCAGCTCGGGCAGGGCAGCGAAGCCGCTGCGGCGCAGGTGGGCAGGTCGGGTGTCCTTGGCCGGGGGCACATCGCACTTGGGCAGGTCCATGCCCCGCTTGCCGGGGACGGAGCGCTCGAAGGAGAGGGGTTCGCGCTGGCGGAGGAACATGGTCACACCTCCTGGGCCGTGACGGGGATGCGGGCGAGGATCTCGACGAGGCTCTCGATCATCTGGCGGGTGTGGAGCTCCGTGGCGCACCAGAGGATGCAGCCGGCGTACTCCGGATAGAAGCGGCCCAGGTCCAGGCCCGGCAGCAGGCTCTCCTTGAGACAGGCGGCCTCCAGGGCGGCGTAGTCGCCGTGGTAGCGCAGGGCGAACTCGTTGAAGAAGGGGGCTGCAAACAGGGGCTCGAAGTCCGGCAGGTCCAGCAGGCGCTCCCGCAGGTACTGGGCCTTGGCGGCGTTCAGCTCAGCGAGTCCGGTCAGTCCTTCGGGGCCCGCCAGGTGCATGAAGATGTTGGCGCGCAGGGCCACGAGGCCCTGGTTCGAGCAGATGTTGCTGGTGGCCTTGTCGCGGCGGATGTGCTGCTCGCGGGCGGTGAGGGTGAGCACGTAGCCGGTGCGGCCCTCCAGGTCCTTGGTCTGCCCCACCAGGCGGCCCGGGATCTCGCGCTTGTGGGCGTCCTTCACGGCGAGGAAGCCCAGGAAGGGGCCGCCGAAGGTGGGCTTGTTACCCAGGCTCATGGCCTCGCCGCAGGCCATGTCGGCGCCAGCCTTGCCGGGGGACTCGAACCACCCGAAGGCGAAGGCCTCCTGGGTGACGCTCACCAGCAGGGCACCAGCCGCGTGGATGGGGGCGGCCAGGGCCGTGAGGTCCTCCACCGCACCCAGGAAGTTGGGGTAGCCCACCAGCACCGCAGCCACGTCGCCGTTGAGCTTGGCCTGCAGGTCCTCCAGGTCCGTGACGCCATCCTTCAGGCCCACTTCCACCAGGTGCAGGTCGTCGTGGGGATCGAAGTTGGTCTTCAGCACGTCGCGGTACATGGGGTGCAGACCCCGGCTCACCAGGACGGTGTTCCGCTTCTTGGCCACGCGCACGGCCATGAGGGCTGCTTCCACACAGGCGGTGCCACCGTCGTAGAGGCTGGCGTTGGTGACATCCAGGCCCGTCAGGTCACAGATCAGGGTCTGGTACTCGAAGATGTGCTGCAGGGTGCCCTGGCTGATCTCAGGCTGGTAGGGCGTGTAGGCCGTGAACCACTCCTGCCGACTGGTGAGCGCATCGATGGCCGAGGGCACAAAGTGGTCGTAGGCCCCGGCGCCGAGGAACTGGGCGCAGAAGCGGGTGTTCCGGTTGGCCAGGCCCAGCATCTGCCAGGCCACGTCCTGCTCGGCGCCCTGGGTGGGCAGGGCCAGCTCCCGCTGTAGGCGCGCCGCTGCCGGAATGCCCCCCAGCAGCGCCTCGGCATCCGGAACACCGATGGTGTCCAGGAGGGCGCGATCCTCAGAAGGGGAAGAGGGCAGGTAGCGCATGTTGGCCTCGAGCAAAGAACGATGAACTGCAACGGCCCCAGGATATCAGGCGGCCTTTGTGCTCAATGTCGCTTCCACAGGTCGAAGGGCTGGGTTCCGATGAGGAAGTTGAAGCCCCCGGCGGCCTTGCCGCTGCCCGGGGGAGGATTCAGCACCTTGAGGGCGCCGTAGGAGAACTCCACGTAGAAGTTCGAGAGGGCGGTCCGGAGCATGAGGCCGGCACCCTGGGCCCGGGGCGAGGTGTCCGGCAACATCAGCTGCGAGCTGTCCCGGGCCACCCAGGCCACGTCCAGGCGCGCCGACAGCTCCACGGTCAGCCCGAGGCCCACGTAGAACCGCACCGGCAGGCCGAAGCGGACGGCGGCAAACTCCGGGGCCATGAAGCCCACAGGGCGGGAGCCGATGACGAAAGAAGGCCCACCCAAAACCCACCAGCGGTCCAGGGGCAGGCGACGCCCTTGTCCCCACTCCAGGTCCAGGTCCGCCCCCAGGTGCTCGCCAAAGGTGGCCAACCCCCGCACCCGCAGGTAGCTCTGGTGGAAGGTGGCGGCGGCCAGCGCACCAGCTTCAGCGCGGCCGGTGCCGAAGCGGCCCCGGAGCAGCAGTCCCTCCCGGGGCAGGGTGTGGCGGTCCAGGTTGTCCCACTCGGCAGACAAGAAGGCCGCATCCTGGCTCTGGGTGAGGCGACGGCCCTGCTCCCGGAAGGCGGCGTTGCGACGCCCCACCTCCAGGGTGGCCTTGCCGGTCCCCAGGTTGCTGAAGCGGAAGTAGGTGCGCAGGATCAGATCGGAGGCGCCGATGAGGCCGCCCTCGCCGCCGGCTGGCAGCTCCGGGGCCGACCAGGGCAGAGGGATCTCCAGGCGCTGCTGCCAGTAGTCCGCCGCCAGCTCCACGCCCGCCCCCCGGGAGAAGCCGAAGGGGCTGCGCAGGGCGAAGGAGGCCTGCTCCTGGAGGCGGTTCCGGGCCGCCCCCAGCTCCACCTCGGTCCCCCGGAAGCCCAGGTTCAGGGCCCGGAAGCCCAGACCCAGCTGGCCGCCCAGGGTGGTCTCATAGCCCAGGGCCAGGTCGATCCGCTCCCGCTGCTGGGGCACGGGCACCAGGATGAGGGCCGTCCCCCCGCCGGGGTCAGGACGGATCTGGTAGCGCAGCTCTGCGAGGTGCAGCCGGTGTTCCGCCAGACCGATGCGGTGCTGCAGGTCCCCTGGCCGGAAGGGCTGGCCGACGAGGGGCCCCAGCAGCTTCAGCAGGTGCTCCCGGTCCAGGTCGCCGCCAGCGGATGGCCGAACCTCCACTCGGGTGACCTGGGGCTCTGCCAGGACGATGGTGAGGCGCCCGGTCTCCACATCAAAGGCCGAGCCCCGGGCATCCACCAGGGGCTTGCCCTCCATGAGGAGGCGGTAGACCAGGTGCGCCATGAGCCGCCCGAAGGTCTGGGGGTTGAAGGGCTCCCCCAGGACCATGGTGCCTTCGAGCGTGGGCTGCAGCGCCGACCCCCAGGCCAGGGGGGCCTGGAGCGAGAGCTCCCGAACCGCAGGATAGGGCCGCAGGTGGATGGTCAGGGTGGCCTCGGGCTCCAGGGTGGCCCAGGCCTCCCGGGCCAGGCCGTGGACGAGGATCTGCTGGAGGAAGATCTGCACATCCTGGAGCCGGACGCCGCCGCCTTCGGGCTTCATGAACTGGGCCTGGAGGGCCGTCACAGCTGCACCGGGGGACACCGGGGCCTCCCAGGCCACACGGGTCACGGGGAGGACCTCCTGGCTGAGGCGGTCCCGGAGGAGGGTGTTCATGGCCTCCCGGCGGGCATCAAAGGCCTCCCGCCCCAGGCGCACCAGGCGGGCGCCGCCGGCGCCGTAGTCGAGGAAGGCACCCTCGGGAATCCCGGGGCGAATGAGGAAGTCCGCCGCCGCCCGGCTCTCCCACTGGCGGCGCTCCACCACCAGATCCAGGCTGCGGGCCGCCACGGAGAAGATGTTGGTGGAGGGCCGCGCCTCCAGGGGGGCGCTGGCATCCACGCCGACCACCAGGTCCGGCTGGAAAGCCTCCTTGGCGGTGGTGACGGGCAGGTTCTCCACCAGGGCACCGTCCACATACTGCTGGCCGTCGATGACCACGGGCCGGAAGCCGCCCGGGATGGACATGGACGCGCGCACCGCCTCCACCAGGTCGCCCCGCTGGAACACCCGGCCCTGGCCGGTCTCCAGGTTGGTGGCGAGCACCCGCAGGGGCCGCTGGAGCCGGTCGAAGTCCCCCCCGGAGAAGTAGGCGCCCCGCGCCAAAAGACCCTGCAGAGTGTGCTGGATCTCGACCCCGGTGCGCAGGCCCTGGCCCAGGGAGAAGTGGCCCGCCAGGCGCTCGATGGAGAGGAAGGTGCCGCTGTGGTCCTCCTGCTCCTGGAGGGTCTCGCCGGGGTCCCGGAGGTGGGGCTCCAGGAAGGCCCGGGTGAGGTCCAGGCGATTGAACAGGTCCTCGATCTCCAGGCCCGAAAAGCCACTGGCATAGAGCGCCGCCACCAGGGCCCCGGCGCTGGTCCCCGTGAGGCTGTCCAGGGGGTAGCCCGCCTCCTCGAAGCGCTGGAGGACACCGATGTGCGCCAGGCCCCGGGCGCCGCCCCCACTGAGGGCCAGGGCCACCCGTGGCATCCCCGGGATGACCACCCGGGGCGTGAAGCGGAACACCATGTCCGGCGCCTCGACCTGGACCTCGATGCGGCGGGGTGCCGCTGCGGGCGGCACGGCCACCTGGCCCCAGAGCAGGGCCGGAAGCGCCGCCAGCAGCAGGGTCCTCACGGCAGGGCGGCCCGCTGCGCCTCCATGAGCGCCGCACAGCCCACCAGCCCCAGGTCCACCAGGGCTGCTGCCTCGGCCCGGGAGAAGGGGCGGCCCTCGCCGGTGCCTTGCAATTCCACCAGATCCAGGTCGCCGCCACCCGCCGGGCGTGCCGCCACCAGGTTGCAGTCCACCGCCGCCCGGTGGTCCTCCTCGTACTCCAGGTCGAGGACCAGCCCACGCCGACCCTCGCCGGACTCCACGATGCCCGCACTCACCGCCGCCACCTGGCGGACCAGGGCCGCCTCTAGGCCCTTACTCCGCAGGGCCAGGGCCACCGCCACCCAGGCGCCCGTGATGGCCGCGCAGCGGGTGCCACCGTCGGCGTTCAGCACATCGCAGTCCACGGTGAGGGTGTACTCCCCCAGGGCCGCCAGGTCCACCGCCTGGCGCAGGCTGCGGCCGATGAGGCGTTGGATCTCCACGGTGCGGCCCTGCTGCTTGCCCCGGGTGGCCTCGCGGTCAGACCGGGTGTTGGTGGCCGCCGGGAGCATGCCGTACTCCGCCGTGAGCCAGCCCTGGCCCCGGCCCTTCATCCAGCCCGGGACCTTGGCCTCCAGGCTGGCGGAGCAGAGGACATGGGTGTTCCCCAGCTTCACCAGGCAGGAGCCGGCAGCATGCACCTGGATGCCGGTTTCGAGGAATAACGGGCGCAGGGCCTCGGTGGAACGCATCAGCAGCACCCCCTGATTTCGATCTTGTTTACCCGCCCCTGGTGCCGGCCACCTTCAAAAGGTGTATCCAGGAAGATTTTCAGGTAGGATTCTGCAAGGAGCGGTTCCGTCAACCGCTGGCCGAAAGCGATGGCGTTTGCGTCATTGTGCTGTCTGGCCAGCGCTGCGTGATCCTGGGAAGTCACCAGTGCGCAGCGGATGCCAGCGTGGCGATTGGCCGCCATGCTGATCCCAATGCCGGACCCGCAGACCAGAACCAGACGATCCCAGCGGTCCCTGCCCTCCGCCGCCCGGTGCGCGAAATCTGGATAGTCCACTGAGCCTGCTCCATCCGTCCCAAAGTCAACCACCTCGTGCCCATGCTCTAAGGCCCAGGCCTTGAGCCGCTCTTTCAGGTCAAACCCCGCATGATCGCTTGCAAATCCGAGCTTCATTGTCCAGCCTCCCCGTCCCCAGCCTACCGCCGCGGGACCCGTTCATGCTGAATCCGTTCCTCCAGTACCGACCCCAGGATCGGGGCTTCCTCCTCTGCATGCCCGAGGCCGTGGACGCCGCCGAGTGGCTCCGCGCCCTGCGGAACCTGCCGGGTGACCTCCAGGGCCGTGAGCGCCTGACCCCGGCCAAGGCCCAGATCTTCCTGGCGGATGGCTCCCTGGTGGAGATGCACGCTGTGCCCCTGCGCTGGCAGCGGGCCTACTCCTGGCTGTCCTCCCTGGCCCTGCGCCCAGGCAACGCCGGCCCCACCCTCCGCTACTGGACCGCAGCCCTCCGCCTGCTGCAGTCCCTGGTGGTCCGGGGCGCCCTGCTGCCCCAGCTCGACACCCGCAGCAACCCCTGGCGCGCCCGCTGGGGCGTGAGCCTCACCAGCCCCTCCGACCGCGCTGTCCTGAGGCAGCTGGCGGAGGCCATGCCCCCGGCGGCATTGGCCTTCCCGGAGAACGACACCTGGGCCTTCACCAAGACCGTGCTGCTGGGTGACCTGGATGCCTTTGACATCGAGGACGACCAGGCCCTGCCCCCCTCGGCGGATGCCGTGCTGACCGCCTTCCTGGAGGACGGCGCCGACTTCGTCATGCGCTTCGTGGCCGGGGGCCTCCGGGCCGGGGACGATCCCCGCCTGGCCCTGGTCCACCGCCTGCGGGGCCACAAGCGGGACCGCCTGCCCTGGGACGAGCGCATCATGGTGGCCCTCTCCCATCAGCTGCCCGAGTTCCCCACCACCGGCATCACCGAGCGCACCCTGGGCGAGCAGCTCACCCAGTGGAGCGAAGGCGCCCGGCCCCAGTGGCTGCGCCCCAGCCTGCGCCTGGAAGCGCCCCCTGTGCCGGCCGTCGCCCAGGCCGTGCAGGATGCGGATCGCCTGACTGAGGAGGGCTGGCTGCTCAAGGTCGGCCTGGAGACCGAGGCTGGCTCCGCCATCGGCGTGGCCCAGCTGTGGGAGCCCTCCACCGAACCCGACGTCCTGCAGGCCCGCCAGGCCCTGCTGCGGGGTCTGGCCCGCGCCGTCCCCTTCTTCCCGGCCCTGGAGCGGGCCCTCTCCGGCCAGAAGCCCGAGGACCTGCTGCTGCGGCCCACCGAGGCCTGGGGCTTCCTCACCCGGGGCGCGGCCCAGCTGAAGGAAGCCGGCTTCCTGGTGCACATCCCGGAGGACCTGGCGGACTTCGGCGGGGCCAAGCGGCTCCGTGCCAAGGTGCGCCTGGGCGCCCGGGACGTGGCCGAGTCAACCCCCACCGCTCAGGCGGGCCTGGAGGGCAGCGTCAGCGCCGACTGGTCCCTGATGCTGGGCGATGAGGCCCTGAGCGTCGAGGACTTCGCCCAGATGGTCAGCCTCAAGCACCCGCTGGTGGCCTGGAAGGGCAAGTGGGTGGCCCTGGACCCTGAGACCCTCAAGCAGATCAACTCCGTCATGCAGGCCAGCCGGGGCGCCGGCTTTGAGAGCATGACCAAGGGCGAGGCCCTGGCCGCGGCCCTCACGGGCACGGCCCGCATCCCCGGTGTGAGCGAGGCCATCGAGGTGGAGGTCGCCGGCGACTTCGGCGCCGCCCTGGAGGACCTGAAGATCCTGCCGGACAAGCCCATCGTCCAGCCCGCCAGCTTCCGGGGCCAGCTGCGCCCCTACCAGCTGCGCGGCCTGGCTTGGCTGGAGGGCCTGGCCCGCCTGGGCCTGGGCGGCATCCTGGCGGACGACATGGGCCTGGGCAAGACCATCGAGGTGCTGGCTCTGCTGCTGCACCGCCAGACCCAGAGCCCGAACGTCGGCCCGCCCACCCTGTTGGTCTGCCCCACTTCGCTGCTGGGCAACTGGGAGCGGGAGCTGGCCAAGTTTGCCCCCACCCTGCCGGTCTTCGTCCACCACGGCAACAACCGGGACCGCCTGCCGGCCCACTTCCGCCCCCACACCCTGGTACTCACCACCTACGGCGTGGTGCGCCGCGAGGAGGACACCTTCGGCGGCCGCGTCTGGGGCATGGTGGTGGTGGACGAGGCCCAGGCCATCAAGAATGCGGGCTCAGCCCAGGCCAAGGCCATCCGCAAGCTGCGGGGCGCCAGCCGCCTGGCCCTCACGGGCACGCCCATCGAGAACCGCCTCACGGAGCTGTGGGCCATCATGAGCGCCGCCCTACCGGGCTACCTGGGTAACGAGACCCAGTTCAAGGAGCGCTTCGCCGCACCCATCGAGAAGTACCGCGATCCCGACGCCGCCACGGAGCTGCGCAAGCGCATCGGGCCCTTCATCCTGCGCCGCCTCAAGAGCGACAAGGCCATCATCCAGGACCTGCCAGAGAAGCACGAGATGAAGGTCTTCACCACCCTCAGCCGCGAGCAGGCCCAGCTCTATCAGGCC
>CAITBU010000228.1 GCA_903890595.1 uncultured Holophagaceae bacterium
CTTCTCACCGAAGAGGTCCGTCTCGGTCTCCTCGGCGAAGGTGGTCTCCAGCACGCCGGCCCGGGTCAGCCCGAGGCCCGCAGCGTAGGACAGGGCGACGGCCATGGCCTGACCGCTGGCGTCCTGGTGGATGGCCACCAGGCCCGGGGTCCCGGCGCCTTCCACGAAGACCTCGCGGACGCGGTGGCCGGGGCTCTTGGGGGCCACGAGGCTCACGTCGATGCCCGCCGGCACGGTGATCCAGCCGAAGCGGATGTTGAAACCATGGGCGAACATCAGGGTCTTGCCCGGGGTGAGGTTGGGCTCGATGGCTTCCTTGTAGAGGGCGCCCTGCCCCGTGTCCGGGGTCAGCACCATGATGACGTCAGCCCAGGCACAGACCTCGGCGGGGCTGCCCACCACCAGGCCCTGAGCCTCTGCCTTGGCCCGGGAGGCACTGCCGGCACCCAGGCCCACGCGGACATCCACACCGCTGTCCTTGAGGTTGAGGGCGTGGGCGTGGCCCTGGGAACCGTAGCCCAGGATGGCGACCTTGCGGGCGCGGATAAGGCCGAGGTCGGCTTCGTAGTGAATGATGGCCATGGGGGCTCCTTGAAGGGTCAATGAGAGAAAGGGGAGAGGCTCAGACGGACATGGTCCCGGTGCTGATGGGGGTCTGAGCAGCCGAGGCGGCCAGGCGGTTCGAAGCTTCCGAGCGCTGGCCACGGGCCATGGCGACGGCGCCGGTGCGGCCCAGCTCCAGGATCCCGAAGGGGCGCAGACTGTCCACCAGGGCCTCGATCTTGCCGAGGCTGCCGGTGCACTCGATGACCACGCTGTCATCGGCGATATCCACCACGTTGGCGCGGAACACCTGCACGAGCTGCAGCACCTCGGAGCGACGCCCCTGGTTGGTGGCCACCCGCAGCAGCGCCAGGTCCCGGACCACGTTGTGGCCGTGCCCAAGCTGCTGGACCTCGAGGACATTCACGAGCTTGCGCAGGTGTTCCACCGCCCGGCGGGCCGTGGGCTCATCCGTGTCGACCACCACGGTCATCCGCGAGACGTGGACCCGCTCCGTGGGGCCCACGGTGAGGGAGTGGATGTTGAAGCCGCGGCGGCGGAACAGCATCGCCACCCGGGTGAGGACGCCGGGCTCATCATCGGTGTAGATCACGAGGACATGGGACATGGGTTCTCCATCCTTCCTTGGCGAGGCGGGCGCTAGACAGGGTCTTGGCCGGTCTCGGCGATGGGACTGGGCGAGGGGCGCAGGATCATGTCATGGAGTGCCGCACCGGCGGCCACCATGGGATAGACCGCATCCTCCTGCTCGACCTTGAACTCGATCAGGGCGGTGCCGGGGACCAGGCGGGCCTGAGCCACAGCGGCGGCCAGGTCCGAGCGCTTCTCGACGCGCTGGCCGTGGATGCCAAAGGCTTCGGCCAGCTTGACGAAGTCCGGGGACAGGATGGGCGTGGCGGCGTAGCGACCTTCATAGAACAGGGCCTGCCACTGCCGGACCATGCCCAGGTAGCCGTTGTTGATGATGGCAATGTTGACCTTCACCCCCTCCTGCACGGCGGTCATGAGCTCAGCGAAGGTCATCTGGAAGCCGCCGTCGCCAGCCACCACCCAGACCTCGGCATCGGGGCAGGCGAGCTTGGCACCGATGGCCGCCGGCAGGGCGAAGCCCATGGTCCCGGCACCGCCACTGGTGATGAGGCTGCGCTCACCGTCGTGATGGTAGTACTGGGCCTCCCACATCTGGTGCTGGCCCACATCGGTCACCACCACGGCCTTGCCCTCGGTGATCTTCCAGAGGTCGTGCATGACGTGGGCGGCATAGAGGTGCCCCTCGTCCGGCAGGTTCTTGATGTCCCGGACAGCGGAGTCCCCGCGCCAGGCGCGGATGCGCTCCAGCCAGGGCGTGTGGTCCGCCGCCTGCACTGCCGGCAGCATGGCCGTCAGCACCTGCTTCAGATCCCCGCCCAGAGGCACGTCCACGGGCACCAGCTTGTTGATCTCGCTGGCGTCGATGTCCACGTGGATCTTGAGGGCGTTAGGGGCGTATTCCTTGAGCCGGCCGGTGACCCGGTCGTCGAAGCGCATGCCGAGGGCGATCAGCAGGTCCGCCTCCTGGATGGCGCGGTTGACCCAGGCCTCGCCGTGCATGCCCATCATGCCCAGGCTCAGCACGTGGGAGGCGGGTACCGCACCCAGGCCCAGGAGGGTCTCGGCGAAGGGGATCTGGGCCAGTTCCGCCAGGGCCATCACCTCGGGCCGGGCTCCAGAGAGCTGGATGCCATGACCGGCCAGAATCACGGGGCGCTTGGCCGCGTTGATCATGGCCACGGCCCGATCCAGGTCCACCTGCTTGGGGGAGGGTGGAATGTGGCGCAGGTGGCGAGTGGGCGCAGCGCCCTCCCAGTCCAGGATGGCCTTGCCCTGCTGAGCGTCCTTGGTGATGTCCACCAGCACGGGGCCGGGCCGACCGCTGGTGGCGACGGCGAAGGCTTCCCGGATGGCCGGGGCGATGTCTTCGGCCCGGGTCACCAGGTAGTTGTGCTTGGTGATCGGCAGGGTGATGCCCGTGATGTCCACTTCCTGGAAGGCA
>CAITBU010000229.1 GCA_903890595.1 uncultured Holophagaceae bacterium
CAGGGCACGGGCAATACAGAGGCGCTGCTGCTGGCCGCCGGAGAGGCCCTGGGCGGAGTCCTTGAGGCGGTCCTTGACCTCCTCCCAGAGGCCAGCACCCTGGAGGCTCCGCTGCACGGCTTCTTCAAGGACCGTCTTGTCCTTCTCGCCCTGGATGCGCAACCCGTAGGCCACGTTCTCGAAGATGGTCTTGGGGAAGGGGTTGGACTTCTGGAAGACCATGCCGGCCCGTTTGCGCAAGGAGATGACATCCGTCTCCGGGGCGTAGAGGTCCGTGTCCCCCAGGAGGACGCGGCCCTCGATGCGCACATCGTCGATGAGGTCGTTCATGCGGTTGAGGCAGCGCAGCAGGGTGCTCTTACCGCAGCCCGAGGGCCCGATGAAGGACATGACCGAGTTCTTGGCCACCTTGAGGTTGATGTCCATGAGGGCCTGCTTCTTGCCGTAGTAGAGGTTGAGGCGCTCTACCTGAAGCATCGTCGGGGCCGTGAGAACCGACGGGTCCGTCAGCGGCAGATCGGACATCGATGTGTACGACGGCCGAGGCACGAGCGGTCCAGAGACCTCTGGTGTGTGGATGGGTTCCGGCACTGGGCGCGGATCTTCGATTTCCATGTCGATGGCTCCGGTTGAACGGCTCAAAAGGTGCTACCTCCCAGGCGGGCCCGCAGCTTGCGTCGGAGGTTCAGGGCAAAGATGTTAAGCACCACAACCACGGCCAGGAGCAGGAGGGAAGCCATGAACACCATGGGCTTGGCCGCCTCGGAGTTGGGGCTCTGGAAGCCCACGTCGTAGATGTGAAAGCCGAGGTGCATGAACTTGCGGTCGAAGTGAAAGAAGGGGAACGTGCCGTCCAGGGGCATGGAGGGGGCCAGCTTAACCACACCCGTGAGCATGAGCGGCGCCACCTCGCCAGCCCCCCGGGCGATGGCCAGGATGAGGCCCGTGAGGATGCCGGGGGCGGCGCTGGGCAGCACCACATTCCAGAGGGTCTGCCACTTGGTGGCACCCATGGCCAGACTGGCCTCACGCTGGGACCGGGCCACGGCGCCGAGGGCTTCTTCAGTGGCCACCACCACCACGGGAACCGTGAGCAGGGCCAGGGTTAGGGAGGCCCAGATAATGCCTCCGGTCCCATAGGTCGGGGTCGGCAGGGCATCGGCAAAGAAGAGGCGGTCAATGCCACCCCCCAGGGTGTACACAAAGAAGCCCAGGCCAAAGACGCCGAAGACAATGGAGGGCACACCGGCCAGGTTGTTCACAGCCACCCGCACGGCCCGCACCAGCCAGCCCTGACGGGCGTATTCCCGCAGATAGAGGGCCGTAACCACGCCCAGAGGCACCACCAGCACCGACATGACCAGCACCATCATCACGGTGCCAAAGATGGCCGGGAAGATGCCCCCTTCGGTGTTGGACTCGCGAGGATCGTCAGCCAGGAACTCCCACATGCGGGAGAGGTAGATGCCCAGGCGGTCCGTGACGCTGAGGTTGTTGGCCGCCACGATCCGCACCACGGAGCTTAGGGGTAGCTCCTTTTTCTGGCCGTCGGCAGTCTCCAGGTCCAGAACCCAGGACTTGGCTTCGGTGCGGGTCTGGTCGATGGTCGTCTGGAGGGCCTCGTAGGTGGATTGAAGGGCCGCCACCTGGGCATCCAGGGCCTGCATGGCCGCCTGGTCGCCCTTGGCCTCCAGGCCCTTTCGGTCGATCCGCAGACGCTCCATGCGCCGGTTGAGCTCCCCCACCTTGCCTTTTTCGGTGGCCTGGACCTCCTCGAGGAGGCGTCGGCTCTCAGGAAGGCGGCGGGCGGCTTCAGCCAGCGCACCAGCGCCCTGAACGGCGACCGTGCCCTGGTGACTGATGGCGGTAATGCGGCCGATGAAAGGGCCGTACTCGGTGCGCTCCAGGAGGACGGCATCCTTAGGCTCCGCGGGGGCTCCCAGGCCTACTGTGGGCACCCAGCGGAAGTCCTGGCCATAGATGTCGCGGTTCCCCACCCGGAACTGCAGCTTGCCCGTCTCTTCTCCATGGGCGGGTTCATGGCCCGTGATCTCACCCAGGACGAGGCCCTCTGCCGTCTTCACCTGGACCAGTGGACTGGGCCAGAAGAAGCCGAGGCCGCGGGCGGCGATGTAGCCCACGAGGCCCAGGATCATGGCCAGGCAGAAAGCCAGGCTGGTGCCTGCGAACCAGACAAAGATGCCGCCGCGCCGGAGAGATTCAGCCAAGCGCGTCATCAGATGGACTCGTAGCGGCGGCGCAGGTGCTGGCGGACCAGCTCAGCGACGGTGTTAAGGACGAAGGTGAAGAGGAAGAGCAGGAAGGCCGCCAGGAACAGCACCCGGTAGAGGGTTCCGTGCAGGGGCGCCTCCGGGATCTCCACGGCGATGTTGGCGCTGAGGGTGCGCATGCCGTTGAAGGGGCCCCAGTCCATGACCGGCGTGTTGCCCGTGGCCATGAGGACGATCATGGTCTCGCCAATGGCCCGGCCCAGGCCCACCATGGTGGCCGAGAAGATGCCGGGACTGGCGGTGGGCAGCACCACCCGCCAAGCGGTCTGCCAGGGGCTGGCCCCGCAGGCCAGGCTGGCGGAAGTGAGGGAGCGGGGCACGCTGGAGAGGGCGTCTTCGCTGATGGTGAAGATGATGGGGATGACGGCGAAGCCCATGGCGAAGCCCACCACGATGCTGTTGCGCTGATCGTAGGTGATGCCCAGGGCTGACTGGAGCCAGGTGCGATAGTTGCCACCCATGAACAGACGCTCCACCAGTGGGCCGGCAAACATCGTCATACCGACTGCCAGGATCAGGATGGGCACGATCCAGAGGGTCTCTCGTCCAGTCCCAAAGCGGTTCCGGAACGGCGTGGAGAGACGGCTCCAGAAGGGGGCAGCGATGGCAACCGCCAGGAGGAGGCAGAAGGGGTAGAGCAGCACTTCCACAGCGGTGCGCTCCAGCATGGGAGCCATCACCAGGCCCGCCAGGAAGCCCAGGACCACGGAGGGCAGGGCGGCCATGATCTCCACTGCAGGCTTGATGACATTGCGGAGGCCAGGGGTAGCGAACTGGGAGGTGTAAAGGGCCCCCAGCACGGCCAGCGGGAAGGCGAAGAGCATGGCGTAGAGGGTGCCCTTGAGCGTGCCGAAGACCAGGGGCACCAGGCTGAACTTGGGCTCGAAGTCATCGGCCCCACCCGTGCTCTGCCAGACATACTCCGGCTTTCCGTAGCCTTCGTATTGGGTCTTGCCCCACAAGAGGCCGAAGCTCACCTCGGGATGAGGGGCATCCAGGGTCCAGGAGTGGAGGGCGCCGAGCTCATCGGCGTGCAGAATCAGATCCCCTCTGGGGGCCAGGGAGGCGCTGCCGGCTCCCGTGAGGCTGACGGCCATGAGGCGGCGCTCGGTGGTGAGGTGGTCCACCACGGCCTCCCGGGCCGTCCAGGCCAGGAAGCGCTTGTCCCGCAGGCTGGACTGGAAACCAAGGACCGGTCCAGACAGCCGGGGGAACTCGTGGAAGGCGCGGAACTGGAACTCCTCGCCGAGGCGGGCCCGCTGAAAGGCCGCCAGGCGGCCCTTGGTCCCACCGACCAGGACGCTCGATTGCCCCAGGGGTGCCCCGAGGGCGTTCACAGGCTCGCCGAACTCCGCCGAGGCCAGAAGGTTGCCGGACTCCACCTCGACCATGAGGAGCTGGCCTGCCTCTGTGCCCAGGGTGAGCGTAGCCCCGTCAGCACTCCAGAGGGCGCTGCTGACCTTGTTGCCCGGGGGGAGGGGCAGGGGCTTCCAGGCCACGGCCGGTCCGGCTTCGAGGGGAGCCTCCAGCCAGGAGATGCTCGTTCCTACTTCGGCCGCCAGGCGCAGGCGGGCCGAGGAGCCCAGACCGCCCCCTTCCAGCAGACGCGCATGGAGGATGCGGCTGGGGGCGGCCTCCAGGAGAATCCCGCCCTGCCACTGGGGGTTCAGCTCCCAGCGGGAAGGATCGTTTTCGCCAGGGGGCTTGGTCCAGGTCAGGCGGGCCATCCAGATGCGCCCGTCAGCGCCGGTCACCAGGGTCTCGCCCCGGGTGTTGGGGGGGGTCAGGGTGCGCCAGGGCAGTTCAGGTCCCCCTTGCGGGGTGGGCAGCGGGGTCCCCTCGGGAAGACGGATAGCCCGTATGCCTGTCTCCCTTGAGACCAGGACGGCGGCCTTGCCGGACTCATCGAGCCAGAGGCCGCCCATGCTCCCAGGCTGAAGGGTGGGAGCCGGGCGTACCGAGGGCGGGAGGAAGAGGGGGGCTGCTTCCTTCAGGATAAAGAGCAGCATGGCCAGGACGGCCCCGATCATGAACAGGCCCCCGCCGGAGATGGCGAAGGCCATGAACTTGTCCACTCGCTTGGCGCGGGACTGAATGTTGGAGCTGCTGGCCATGGGGTCCCTGTCCAACGGGCAGGGCGGAGGGGCGCAAAGCGCCGAGCCTCCGCCCTGGCAGTTTGGGCTTACTTAAGCTTGCTGGTCTCTTCGATTTCCATCTTGGCAGTGAGGGGCAGGAAGCCGTCCTTGACGACGATCTCCTGGCCTTCCTTGCTGAGGACGAACTTCAGGAACTCGCGGGTCAGGGGCTCCACAGGCTTCTTGGGGTCCTTGTTGATGTAGACATACAGGTACCGGGAGAGGGGGTACTTGCCGCTGAGGGCGTTCTCATAGGTGGCTGCGAAGGGCGCACCACCGTTCTTCTTCTCGTCAGAGATGGGCAGGGCCCGGACGCCAGAGGTGGCGTAGCCGATGCCGCTGTAGCCGATGGCGTAGCGGTCAGAGCCCACGCTCTGGACCACAGAGGAGGAACCGGGCTGCTCCTTGACGGTGTCCTTGTAGTCACCCTTGAAGAGGGCGTGCTCCTTGAAGTAGCCGTAGGTGCCGCTGGCGCTGTTGCGGCCGTAGAGGCTGAGGGTGCGGCTGGCTGCATCCCCGGTGAGGCCAAGCTCGCCCCAGGTCTTGATGTCCTTGGCAGAGCCGCCCTTACGGGTCTTGGAGAAGATGGCGTCCACCTGCTGGAGGCTGAGCGTCTTGATCGGGTTGTTCTTGTTGACGAAGACCGCCAGGGTGTCGATGGCGACGGCCACCTTGGTGGGCTTGTAGCCGTACTTCTTCTCGAACTTGTCCATCTCCTCGGCCTTCATCTCACGGCTCATGGGGCCCAGCTGGCTGGTGCCTTCAATGAGGGCCGGGGGGGCCGTGGTGGAGCCCTTGCCCTCAACCTGGATCTTCACGTTGGGGTACTTCTTGTTGAAACCCTCGACCCAGAAGGCCATCAGGTTGTTCAGGGTGTCCGAGCCGATGGAGTTCAGGTTCCCGGTGACGCCGGAGACCTTCTTGTAGGTCGGGAGCTTGGAGTCTACTTTGACGGCTTGGGCCTGGGCAGTGACCCCCAGGAACAGGCCCGCCAGGATGGCCTGGGCAGCGATTCGGATCCTCATGGATGCCTCCTTTTCTGGATTTGATACTGGTCTTCGGGGATGAAGGTCCTAGGAACGCTGTGTGACAAGCGTGTAACTTCCCCATTTGGGTCTCCCCCTTGCACTCCTAGAAATAAGTGGGTTTAATGCTTGAGTATCCCGCGTGCCGTTCGAGGCGTTGCCCAGGCCCGGTGATCACGACCATCCCTTTTTTTTCCTCCCGGGTGGCCGAAGTCAGGGCAGGGCCCCCTTCGGTTTCCCGATTCCCCATCTCCAAAGCCATATAACCCCAGGGCCGCTGAGCCTGTCGGGCGTCAGCCGCAGACAAGCCCCTGGGGCCTCGAGAGGAGCCTCTTTGAGCCCCAAGAAAACCATGATGATTAACGCCACGGATCCGGAAGAGATCCGCGTGGCCACCTTGATTGACGGGGTGCTGTTCGACTACGACGTCGAGTTCCTGCACAACGAGAAGATCAAGGGCAACCTCTACAAAGCCAAGGTGGTCCGGGTCGACACCAGCCTCCAGGCTGCCTTTGTCCACTTCGGTGGCCACAAGAACGGCTTCCTGCCCCTGGGCGAGCTGCCCCGGGAGATGAGCGGTGACGGCCGCCGCGGCCGCATCCAGGACGTGCTGAGCCGCGACCAGGAGATCCTGGTGCAGGCGGTGCGCGAGGAACTCGGCTCCAAGGGCGCCATGATGACCGGTCAGGTGAGCATGGCCGGCCGCTACTTGGTGATCACCCCCGGCAATCCCGTCAACGGCATCAGCCGGAAGATCGAGAGCACGGACGAGCGCCGCCACTTTAAGCAGCTGGTGGACACCCTGGACATCCCCGAGGACATCGGCGTGATCGTCCGCACCGCCAGCCTGGGCGTGACCCTCGAAGACTTCCAGCGCGACCTGGACTACCTCCTGGACTCCTACAAGGAGGTGCTGAACCGCTACAAGCACCGCCAGGGACCGGGCCTGGTGTGGCAGGAAGATGATGTGGTCACCCGCACCCTCCGGGACACCTTCAGCTCGGACGTGGAAGAGGTCTCCATCGACGACCTGGACACCTTCCACGCCGCCCAGACCTTCTTCAAGCGCACCATGCCCCAGTACCTCGACGTGCTGAAGCACTACACCGGCAAGAAGCCCCTCTTCTCCCGCCACCAGCTTGAGGAGCAGATTGATCGCGTCTACGGCCGGAAGGTGCCTCTGCCTAGCGGCGGCGCCCTGGTGCTGGACCAGACCGAGGCCCTGGTGGCCATCGATGTCAACAGCGGCAAGACCTCCGGCGATGGCGTCGAGGACATGGCCTTCAAGACCAACATGGAGGCCGCTGAGGAAGTGGCTCGCCAGCTGCGGCTGCGGGATCTGGCCGGCCTCATCGCCATCGACTTCATCGACATGAAGCGGGAGTCCCACATCCGCTCCGTGCAGGACTGCCTGGTGGACTGCCTCAAGGCCGACAAGGCCCGCATGGAAGTCGGGAAGATCAACCGCTTTGGCGTGCTGGTCATGACCCGCCAGCGCATCCGCCCCAGCCTCCAGCATGTGAACCACGAGACCTGCCCCACCTGCACTGGCACGGGCAAGGTCAAGACCCTGGAAGCCCTGGTCCTGTCCGTGGTGCGCCGCATCCACGGCATCCTGGCCAAGGGTGGCATCGGCGAAATCCGCGTCAAGCTGGCCCCGGCCATCGCCGCGGCGGTGCTGAACCAGAAGCGCCGCGAGCTGAACCAGATGGAAGAGCAGAGCGAGGCCCGGGTCATCATCCTGGCCGACTGGTCCATGGGGTATGGCGAGATGGCCGCGGAGATCGAACGCGCCGAGGAGGCCCCGGTCGAGAAGCCGGCCCCCAAGCCGCCCCGCGAGAAGGGCTCCAAGGAAGAAGAGACTGTCGTCTTGGGTGGGGACAGCCCCATTTCCTTTGAGAAGGCCCTGGGCGAGCCCGCCAAGGACACCCGCAAGGAAGGCTTCAAGTACGACCGCCGCGACCTGCAGCGGGCGGCCCTGGATGAGCGTGAGCGCCTCCGTGCCCTCTTCGAGAGCGCCAAGCCCGAGGACGACGAGGCCGAGGAAGCCGCTGCTGAAGCCGGCGAGGAAGCCAAGGGCGATGGCGTCAAGCGCAAGCGCCGTCGGCGTCGCCGCAAGGGTGCCGGGGAGCGCAGCGAGGGCCAGGAAGCCGGTACCGGCAGCTCCCAGACCTCTGACTCCCAGGACGCCTACGAGGCCCAGCCTGAGCCGCCCCGCCTGAGTGCGGACTTGGTGGCCAGCCTGCTGACCCCCAGCCCTCGGCCCCGCATTGGTGCCGCTCCTGCCGCCGCCCCTGTGGTCGAGGCCCCCAAGCCCCGGCGAACCCCCCGGGCCAAGGTGAGTACCCCCGTGGAGACCGTCCCCCCGCCGGCCCCGGCCCCGGCGCCCGCCCCTGAAGCCCCCGCCAAGAAGAAGCCGGGCCCCAAGCCCAAGGCCGCTGCCCCTGTGGAAGCCGCTCCCAAGGTGACCAAGGTCAAGGCTGTGAAGCCCGCTGCTAAGGCCCCGAAGGCACCGGTTGCCAAGAAGGCCGTTCCCGCTGCTAAGGCTCCCAAGGCCAAGAAGGCCAAGCCCGAGTAGCCCCCGTGTCCATCTTCTGGCTGGCACCCCTCGCATCCCTGGCCACCCTTCTGGGTGGCTGGGGTGTGGTGCGGTTCCTCCAGGGACGGGCCCAGTTCATGCGCCTCCTCTCCGGTGTGGCGGCGGGCTACCTGCTCTCCCTCACACTGGTGCGCATCATCCCCGAGTGCCTGGAAGCCAAGGGTGGTGAGACCAACGCCCTCTGGGTCCTGGGTGGCTACCTGCTGGTCCACGTGATGGAACACGGCATCACGCTGCACTTCCACTACGGCGAGGAGACCCACAAGGACGGCTCGCCCCTGAGCGGCGTCCTGGCCCTGGTGGGCCTCTCCCTGCATAGCCTCATGGATGGTGTGGCCATGGCTGCGGCCTTGGCGACGCACAGCAACCTCGGGCCTCTGGTGCTACTCGGGATCCTGCTCCACCGGATCCCCGAAGGCGGCACCATCGCCTCCATCTTCCTGGTCCGGGGCTTCGGCAACCGGGCGGCCCTGCTGGCCGCCGGGACCCTGGCCCTCGCTGCCCTGGTGGGCGCCGCTGGCCAGTCCGTGCTGAACCTGCCCCCGGGCCCCACCCTGGGCCTGACAGCTGGTCTGGCGCTCTACGTGGCCAGCTCCGACCTCCTCCCCGAGGTCCAGAAGGTGTCTGGCCTCCGGAGCACCCTGGCCATCCTGGGGGGCGTGGGCATCTTCCTGTTCACAGCGCGGCTCCTGCCGCACCAACACTAGGCCCATGGGCCGGAGCGGCCGGGGCGGCCGGACCCTGATGCTGGGGGCTGTGGCCACCCTCCTGGGGGCCCAGGCGCTGCCGACTTCGCCGACTCTCGGTCCCCTCGACGCCCGCACCCCTGCGGAGCTAATCCCCCTCCGTCCCTACCGCCTGCCCAGTGAGGCGGGCCGCGCTCGGATCCCCTTCGACTGGCGGGGCGACCGCGTCAGCGAGGCCGGGGATGTGTGGGTGCTGGAGCAGGGGGCGATCCAGGCGGAAGGCGTGCTCCTGCTGGCGGACCGCATCGAGTACCGCATCAACGAAGGCCGCCTCCTGGCCCAAGGCCATATCCGTTTGGAAGCGCCGGAGCTGCGTCTGCTGGCCGAGCGCCTGGAGATGAACTGGACCCTGCGCTCCGGCGAGGCCTGGGCCCTGGAGATGGACCTGCCCCCCTCGTGGACTTTGCGCTCCGGTCATGTGGCCTTTGCGACCCTCCGCAACTGGGCCTTCGATGCCGTGGAGCTGAGCCCCTGCCCGGAGGTGAATCCTGGCTGGAAGGCCAAGCTGTCCAGCCTCAAGGTGGACCTGGATGGCTTCGCCACCCTCCGCAATGCCCACATCTGGTTGGGACCGGTCCCCACCTACTACTACCTGCCCTGGGCGATCTACCCGGCCCAGGCGAACCGCGCCTCCGGCTTGCTGCCCGCCAACCTCGGCATGAGCAGCTCCTTCGGGACCACCCTCGGGATGCCCTACTACCAGGTGCTCGGACCCACCGCCGATGCCACCTTCACCCCGGAGTACTTCAGCAAGGAAGGCATGCTCTGGGGCACTGAGGTGCGCTGGCGCCCGGATGTCACCCACCAGGGCAGCTTCTCTGGCCAGACCATCCACCAGCGCAGCCTGGACACCCAGCGCTACCGGGCCTCGCTGAAAGAGGTCTGGCAGCGGGAGGACGGCTGGCAGCTGACGGCGGATGTGAACCAGGCTTCGGACAATCTGGTGGATGCGGACCTGGGCAAGGGCATCGGCGGCCTTGGGGCCACCAGCTTCGACTCGGCCCTCTACGTGGGCCGGAACTTCACCTTCGGCAGCCTGTCCCTCTCCGCTGCCGAGCAGCGCAGCTTCTTCCTCACCAGCGACCAGGGCGATCCCTTCTACAGCCCGGACTTCCCGGCCTCTTTGCGACGCCAGACCCTGCCTCAGGCTGAGTTCCGCTTCTTCCCGGTGCCCCTGCTGGGACCCCTCTATCTGGACGGGGCGGTGCGGGCAGGACGCTTTGCCTACCGCATCCAGGGCAGCACCGTGGCCAGTGACCAGCACTATGCCTGGGAGCGCCAGGACGGCAACATGCGCATCCATGGCCGCATTGGTCAGTGGGGACCCTTCCGGGGGGATCTGGAGATGGCGGGCCGCGCCACGCACTACACCAGTAGCCTATCGGCGTCGGTGTTCGACCCCAGCGCCGGGGCAAACGGCACCTCGGTCAACCCGGCCACCAGCCCCTTCCAGGTCGATGGCGATCCCGCCACCCGCCTCCTCTTCTCGGGCCACCTTCGCTTCTCGGGGCCGCAGGTGGGGCGCACCTTCGAGGGTGTCTCGCTGCTGGGCTACACGGGCGAGGTCAAGCATATCGCCGAACCCTACTTCGGCTTCACCGGCACGGGCCCCTATGGCGGGGCGGGTGTCCTCCCGCGCTTTGATGCCGTGGACTCGACGCCTGGCGTGAATGACAGCGCCTCCGGAGAGCGCAGCTTCGAGGTGGGCCTCAAGCAGCACATCTTCGGCCGCTCTGGCTCCGGGACGGGCTTCACAGACTTGGCCCGCCTGCGGGTGGCCACCCGGTACCACGCCACCCCCATCATCCTCAGCGACGGCCGCTACAAGCAGGGCTGGGCGTCCGTGGACACGGACCTGGATGTGGAACCCGACGAGCGCTGGCGCCTCAGCTTTCGGCAGTCCTCGGATCTGGCGGGGGGCAACTCGGACAATGCCGTCAGCGTGGATATCCGGGCCCGAGACGGGGGCCGCTTTAACCTGGCCTACTTCTCTACTGGCCTGAACCGCTTCCTGGTCCGTCAGCAGGGCCTCCAGCTGGGCGGCATCCAGCGCCTGCTGGACGACCGGCTGCGCCTGGAGTTCAGTGCGAACTACGACTTCAGGGTCAAGGGCTTCGCCTCCAGCCAGGTGGCGGTGGCCTGGGTCGAGCCGTGTGTGGCCTATGTACTCAAGTACACCCACGTCGCCGTGAACTCCCCCCTGATGTCTGCTGGGCGGGAGGACCGCATCGACCTGGTGCTCACCCTGCGCGGTCTGGGCGACCTCTTCGACTTCCGGCGCTAGAGCCTCAGGTCGGCGTGTTCGGGGCCAGGAAGTCTCCTTCCCGAGCCACCACCACCCGGTTCCGACCCCTGCTCTTGGCCTGATAGAGCGCCTGGTCCACTTGGTAGAGCAGGGCGGAGGCTGAGGGGGCACCGGGACCCGCCACGCCGAAGCTCATGGTGGGGTAGATGGACTGCCCACCGGGCAGCTGAATGGGCCCTCCGTCGATGCGGGCACGCAGCTTTTCTGCGACCGCTTCACCGGCCCGGAGGCTGGTCTCCGAGAGGAGGATGGCAAACTCCTCGCCGCCGATGCGGAAGGCCAGGTCGGACTTGCGCAGGGCGCTGCGGATGCAGGCGGAGAGCTGGCGCAGGACGCCATCGCCGACGGGGTGCCCATAGCGGTCATTGATGTGCTTGAAGTGATCCACATCAGCGAAGACCAGGACGAAACCGCGCTGGTGGCGCTCCCACTGGCGCAGGGCGTGCTCCAGGTTCTGGTCGAAGGCCCGGCGATTGAGGAGCCCCGTGAGGGCATCGGTGAGGACCTCGTCCCGCAGGGCAGCGGCCTCTCGCTCCAGGGTGCTCTTGCGCTCCCGCAGGTCGTGGAGGGCGGTCCGGTATTCCGACTGGATGCGGCGGGCGTGGGTCCACTCGATGGCCTTCCGGCAGGCATGGAGCAGGCGCGGGGCGGACAGCGGCAGGGACAGCCAGTCCGCCACGCCGGCCTGGAGCAGCTCGCCCTGGGCGGCTTCCTCCTTCACCTGACCCACGAGGATGGCGTAGATGCCAGGGTCGGCCTCCCGGAGCCGGGCGAGGAGCGCCACGGCCCCCTTAACGCCGCCGGCGGACAGGCCCAGGAGGACCACCGGGGCGCGGAGCGTCTGCTGCACCTGGGCGGCGTCTTTCCGGGCTGCGGCGTGGACCTCCATGCCGCAGGCCTGCAGGATGGCCTCGGCCTGCTGGGCCTGGCTGTCCAGGAGGCCCGTGGCCAGCACCGGCAGGCGCAGGCCGGTGTCCTGGGAGGGTCCTTCGGAGATGAGCGGCTCTAACAGTTCCTGCAGCTCATGCACGGTGCTGCTGGCGGCCAGGAAGCCATCCGCCTCGGACTCGCGCAGGCTCAGGCGGTCCGCCTCGCTGGGTTCCTGGCTGGTCACCAGGAAGATGGGCAGGTTGCGAAAGAGCACCCGGGCCTCACCCCGCAGGAGGCGACAGAGGCGGAACCCATCCATGGGCTCCCCGGCGGTGTCCACCAGCAGCGCCTGGACATCGGTCCAGGCGTCCTGGGCCAGCGCCTCCAGGGGATCCAGCATGTGGTGCACCTCGTGCCCGGCGCCCTCAAAAGCCTGGCGGAGGCGTTTGACGAGGCCGCCATGGCGGGTGATGGCGAGGAGGTTCATGGGTGGGTGATTCCTGAGTCCAGCATGGCAGGGTCGGGATCCAGGGCCGCAGGAGGGGTGGGGGCAGCCTGAAGCTTCCCGGGTTAGCCCTACTCGGCCAGCCCCGCTTCCACCAGCCAGCGCTCGGCATCGATGGCGGCCATGCAGCCGCTCCCGGCGGCGGTGATGGCCTGCCGATAGGTGTGGTCCTGCACGTCGCCGCAGGCAAAGACACCGGCGATGGGCGTGCGGGTGGAGCCCTTCTCCACCTGGAGGTAACCAGTCTCGTCCATGGGCAGCTGACCCGCGAAGAGGCCTGTGTTGGGCTGATGGCCGATGGCCACGAAGAGTCCTTCCACGGGCAGCTCTGACAGGGACCCGTCCACGGTGTTCTGGAGCTTGAGCGCCCGGATCTTCTCGATCTTGTCCCCGAGGGGGGTCTCCAGGACCGAGGTGAGGATCTCCACCACAGCCTGGTTCCAGACGGGGTGGATCTTCTCATTGGCCAGTGCCCGGTCCTGCATGGCCTTAGAGGCCCGGAGGCGGTCCCGGCGGTGGATCAGGTGCACCTTGCTGGCGAACTTGGTGAGGAACACGGCCTCCTCTACGGCCGTGTCGCCCCCGCCCACCACGGCGATCTCCTTGCCGCGATAGAAGAAGCCATCACAGGTGGCGCAGGCGCTGACGCCGCCACCGGAGCGGGAGAGCTCCTCGTCCCGGCCCAGGCCCAGCCAGCGCGCCGAGGCGCCGGTGGCGATGATCAGGGCGTCGCAGGTGTAGTCCCCCTTGTCCGTGGACAGGGCGAAGGGGCTGGCGCCCAGGTTGGCGCTGAGGACGGTCTCTGCCTTGATCTCGGTGCCGAAGCGGAGGACCTGCTCGCGCATCTCGTCCATCAGGGCTGGCCCGGCGATGCCGTGCTTGAAGCCCGGGTAGTTCTCCACCTCGGTGGTGATGGTCAGCTGGCCGCCGGGCTGCACGCCCTCGAAGACCAGGGGGGCGAGGTTGGCCCGGGACGCATAGAGGGCGGCCGTATAGCCTGCGGGGCCGGTTCCGATCACGATGACTTTGTGGTGGCTCACGGGGCCTCCTGCGGCAGGCAGGCGCGCCCAGCCGGACCCCAAGTCTACCGTGCCAGGCCCCGCTCCCGAAGGAGGGCCTCGGCGGCGGCCACATCCGCCGGGACATCCACGCCCAGACTCAGGTAGGGCGTGCGGGCCACGCCAATGGGAATGCCCGCCGCCAGGGCCCGCAGCTGCTCCAGCATCTCGATCTGCTCCAGGGGGTGGGGCGGGAGGCGGGTGAAGGCGCGCAGGGTGTCCGGCCGGTAGGCATAGAGGCCCAGGTGGCGCTGGAAGAGGGCCAGCTGCTCCGGGGCCAGCCAGGGCCTGAAGTCTGCCGCAAAAAGGGTGCTGTTCCGCAGATAGGGGATGGGGCTGCGGCTGAAGTAGAGGGCCCGCTGGCGGTCATCCACCACCACCTTCACAGCGTTGGGGTTGAACAGCTCGTCGGCGTGAAGGAAGGGGCAGGCGGCGGTGGCCATGGGCAGGTCCGGCTGGGCCACCATGAGGGCCACCACGGCGGCGATGGTGCCCGGGTGCATGGCGGGCTCATCGCCCTGGATGTTCAGCACACAGTCAAAGGGCTCCCCCAGGGCCTCCAGGGCGGCGGCGGTGCGGTCCGTGCCGGAGGGCAGGGCGGGGTCTGTGAGGACGGCCTCGCCGCCGAAGCCGCGCACCGCTGCGGCGATGCGGTCATCATCCGTGGCCACCACCACCCGGTCCACCCCCTCGGCCCGGCGGGCAGCTTCGTAGACCCACTGGATCATGGGCCGGCCGGCGATGGGGGCGAGGGGTTTCCCGGGGAAGCGGGAGGCCTGGTAGCGGGATGGGAGAACGGCCAGGGTACGCATGGCCCCCAGTGTAGGGCAGGGGGGCGGGCGGGTTGGCGGGATTCCAGACCCGGGCTGGGCCTGCCGATGGGGGAGTGGGGGAGGCCTACCCTTGAAGCAGTCCCACGACGCCGTCTGGACCGAGTGCGAAGACCTCTTCGCCCAGGCTCGGACTGCCCTCAAGGACCTGGAGGGCCCCCAGGCGCCCCACCTGGCCCGGGCCCATCTCAACGCCCTCTTTCGGGCCACCCACACCCTCAAGGGCATGGCGGCGATGCTGGGGTTTCCGGCCCTCAGCCAGGCGGCCCATCGCCTGGAGGACCTCTTCGACCTGGTGCGCCAGGGCCGCCTGAGCATCTCAGAGAGCTTCCTGGAGACGCTGGCGAGCGGGATCCAGGCCCTGGAGGACGGTCTGGAGGGCCTGAAGCGCGGCCGGCCAGAGCCGGCGGACCACCTGCAGGCCATCCGTCGCCAGCTGGGGGAACTCGAGGCCCAGGCCCTGCCCCTGGAGGGCGCGGCCCCGAACCTCTGTGCCCTCCTGGACCTGCCAGCCTCGGCCCGGGAGGCCCTCAGCGCCCAGGAGCGGCTGCGGACGACCGCCGTGCTCCTGGGGGGTTTGCCCGTCCACGGGCTGTTGCTGAACCTGGATCTGGCCACCTTCGATGCCCGCCTGCGGGCTGTCTCTACAGCACTGGGCGGTCAGGGCGAGATCCTATCCACCCTCCCCTGGGAGGCCCTGGAGAGCACGGACGGAATCGCCTTCCTGGTCCTGGTGGCCGCCGCCGAGCTGGACCTGCAGTCCCTGGGCTTGGCGCCGGGGGAGCTGGGTTCCTGTCGTCTATTGGCCGAGCCCTCCCAGGTCCCCCTGGCCGTGCGAAAGCCCGTCGACCCGCCCCCACCCCCCCGGGAGGCCCCGGTGCCGGAGGTGGCTTTCCTCCGTCTGCCCGTGCAGTGGGTGGATGACCTGGAGGTACGCCTGCAGGGGGTTGAGCAGCTGCGGGGGCAGGCCAGCCACCTCCTCGGCCCGGGTCAGGCCAGCCCTGCCGAGGTGCCCCTGGCCCTCCTGGGGGACATGGAGGAAGGGCTGATGGAGGTCCAGCACGCCCTCCTGCAGATGCGCATGGTCCGAGTGGAGACCCTGTTCAGCCGGCTGGAGGCCCTCGCCAAGAACCTGGCCCGGGACAGTGGCAAGCCCCTGACCATCACGTTCCGAGGAAGCGATCTGGCGGTGGAGCGGGACCTCCTGGGGCGGCTGGCAGAGCCCTTCCTGCACCTCATCCGCAATGCGCTGGACCACGGGCAGGAAGGACCGGCGGTGCGCCGGGCCGCTGGCAAGCCGGAAGCCGGCACCCTGTGCC
>CAITBU010000230.1 GCA_903890595.1 uncultured Holophagaceae bacterium
ACGGAGCTGCGCAAGCGCATCGGGCCCTTCATCCTGCGCCGCCTCAAGAGCGACAAGGCCATCATCCAGGACCTGCCAGAGAAGCACGAGATGAAGGTCTTCACCACCCTCAGCCGCGAGCAGGCCCAGCTCTATCAGGCCCGCGTCGAGCAGATGGAAGTGGACCTGGGGACCGCCTCGGGCATCGAGCGCCGCGGCCGCATCCTGGCCCTGCTCACCCACCTCAAGCAGATCTGCAACCACCCGAGCCAGTTCCTCAAGGCCCAGGGGCCCTACCGTGGCCGCAGCGGCAAGCTGGACCGGCTCACGGAGATGCTCGAGGAAGTGGTCGAGGCCGGCGAGCGCGCCCTGGTGTTCACCCAGTTCAAGGAGATGGGCGACCGTCTGCAGATCCACCTCCAGGACACCCTGGGCTTCGAGCCGCCCTTCCTCCATGGCGGCACCAGTCGGGAAGGCCGGGACGAGATGGTGCGCACCTTCCAGGAGGATCCGGATGCTTCGCCCGTGCTGCTGCTCAGCCTCAAGGCGGGTGGTGTGGGTCTGAACCTCACGGCCGCCACCCACGTCTTCCACTTCGATCGCTGGTGGAACCCCGCAGTGGAAGACCAGGCCACGGACCGCACCTACCGCATCGGCCAGACCAAGAACGTGCAGGTCCACAAGCTCGTCACCATCGGCACCCTGGAAGAGAAGATCGACGCCCTGCTGGAGTCCAAGCGGGACCTGGCCGATCGCGTGGTGGGTTCCGGCGAAGGCTGGCTGACCGAGCTCAACGACGATGCCCTGCGCCGCCTGGTGGCGCTGGACCCGGACGCCGAGCTGCTGGACCCCGATGAAGGCGCCCCCGAGGAGGCCCCCGTGGGCGCCCTCCGTCGCACCCCGAAGGAGGTGGGCCCATGATGAGCCACGCCGATCGCTTCGGCGCCACCTGGTGGGGCCGGCTCTGGATCCAGGGCCTGGAGAAGCTGGGGGACGACTACGAGAACCGCCTCCCCCGTGGGAAGAAGTACGCCGAGGACGGCCATGTCTCGCACTTCGGCGTGCAGCCGGGCGAGATCCAGGCCCGCGTCCATGGCCGCAAGACCTATAACGTGACCCTGGGGCTGCCAGCCCTCACCTCTGCCCAGTGGGACAAGGCCCTGGACCGCATTGCCCTGGAGAGCCGCTTTGTGGCCTCCCTGTTGGCAGGCGAGATGCCGCAGGGGCTCGACGAGACCTTCCGGGAAGCCGGTGCCAGCCTCTATCCCCGGGTGCCCAAAGAGCTGCAGACGCACTGCGACTGCCCGGACTGGGCCAACCCCTGCAAGCATGTGGCGGCCGTATGCTACGTCATGGCCGAGGCCCTGGACCGCGACCCCTGGCTGCTCTTCGACCTGCGCGGCAAGAGCCGGGAAGAGGTGCTGAAGTCCCTGCAGTCCGCCCTCGACGCAGCGGCCGTGGCGGCCCCCAAGAAACGCGGCCGACCCCCCAAGAAGCGCCTCACCGTAGCCGACCTCCTCCGCTGTGAGCAGGCCCCGGTGGAGCGCTGGCGCAGCCTCCCGGAGGAGGCCTACGACGCCCTGCCCATGCCCCTGCCCGAGATTGGCATCCCCCGGGTGATCCCACCGGATCCCTCTGTGTTCACCCAGCTGGGTCCCCTGCCCCATGCCCGCATCGAGACCAGTCTCTGCCTGGCCGCACTCATGCACCGCACCGCCCAGTGGGCGCAGCAGCAGATTGAGGACGGCCCCGGCCGCCTCGATGACGGCGAAGGCGATGAAGCAGAACAGGTCGCCTCGCCCTTCGACACCCCCCTCCAGCCCGCCCCCCGGCCCGGCCGCAACTGGCGCCACAAGAAGCGGCGCTGGGGCAAGAA
>CAITBU010000231.1 GCA_903890595.1 uncultured Holophagaceae bacterium
AGGGTCACACAGCGGGCCGTGAGGGGGTCATGGAAGCCGGCCAAAGCCTCGACCAGGTCCAGGCGGTCGGCCCGGGCTTCCGCCAGGAGGGCCCCCTGCCCCGGGGCTGAGGGCAGCTCGGCGGCGGTCAGAGGGCGCACCACCAGGCCTGACAGGTCGAGGCCCAACCGCTTGAGGCCCGCCGCCGCCAGGAGGGTGGCGTGCAGGGGTTCGTCCCGCAGGAGGCCGTCCCGCACCCGCTGCAGGCGGGTCTGCACGTTGCCCCGGATCCAGGTGAAGCGGGCCCGGGGAAACAGCTGGCTGAGCACCCGCTCGCGCCGCACGGCGCTGGTGCCGATGACCAGGTCTACGGGCGCGTCAGGTCGCACCACCAGCCAGTCCGCCGGATCCTCCCGGTGGGGAATGCACGCGGCCACGATGCCGACGGGACGCTCCAGAGACACGTCCTTGAGGCTGTGGATGAGCAGGTCCGCCTGCCCGGCCCCCATGGCGTCCTCCAGCTCCTTGGTGAAGAAGCCGCCGCCCTGTTGCTTGTCCAAGGGCCCCAGCAGCCACTGGTCGCCGGAGGTGGTGAACTTGCGCCAGGTGACTTCGTAGCCCTGGGCCTGCAGAAAGGCCACCATGGGCTCGGCCTGGCCCACGGCCAGGGCCGAGCCGCGGGTGGCAATGGTGACGTGTTTACTCATGGGTTGACCGCCTCTCCATCTGCCGGGGACTTGGGCTGGGTCTGGACCAGGGCCCGGAAGGCCAGGGTCCGGCCCCGGGCCAGAATTTCCTTCAGGGCCTCGCGCTGGGCCTCATCCATGCCGGCCATGGTCTGCTCCAGTGTCTGGGCCTCTGCTTCCAGGGCACCCCAGGCCGAGTCCAGGCGCTCCTGAGCGGACACCAGACTGCGCTTGCGAGCCCGCGCTGCCGCCCGGTGGCGCAGGCGGCCGGCGGCGCCCACCAGGTAGGGTTCCGCCTTGAGCGCAGCCTCAGCCCGCTGGCCCCGGGCCGTGGCGGTCTGGGCCAGGAAGGCGTTGAGGTCCACCCGCTGGAGCCAGGGCAGCAGCTCGAGGCCCGGCTCCGAGTCCGGGGGCAGGGCCAGGTCCAGGAGGCGCATGGGGCCCCGTTTCAGGGCCTGCCAGGCATCCAGGGTGAAGAGGGGCTCCGGCGCGGCGGTGGCAGTGACGATGGCATCGTAGCCTTCGGGGTCCCGCTGGAGGCGGGCCAGGTCGACGGTGGGCAGCCCGAGGGGATCTGCCAGCTCGTGGGCCCGGCTCCGGGTGCGATTGGCAACGGCCACCTTGAAGCCCCGCTCCGGCAGGCGCTCCGCCAGATAGCGGGTCATGGGCCCCACCCCCACCAGGGCCACGGAGGCCCCGGGTGTGAGGCCGTCCAAGAGGTGCTTGAGGGCCACGGTGGCGACGCTCACGTTGCCATCGGCGAGGCCCAGTCGGGTGCGCAGCCGCTGGCCCTCGCGGATCACGTCCTCCAGGGCGGCCTGCGCCTCGCCACTGGCGACGCCCACCTCCCGGGCCTGGACCAGGGCATCTTTCAGCTGACCAGGAATCTCGCGGTCGCCCAGGTTGGCGGACTCCAGCCCCGTGGACATGGCCAGCAGATGGATCCAAGCTTCCTCGCCCTCGTAGCGACGGCAGCCGGGGCCGGGGTCGATGGCATCGGCATCCCCTTCCCAAACCAGCCACAGCACCCGCTGGCAGGTGGCCAGGTAGACCAGCTCCCGGGCCCCGGAGCGGCGCTGCCACTCCCGCAGATGGGCAGGCATGCCGTCCCGCACCACATGGTGGGCCACCTGCTCCAGGTCATGGACCGGGGCATGAAAGCTGAGCAGGACGGGTTCCATATCGGGTCCATGATCCAGCCGACCGGCCCAGGCAGGGTCATCGCTTCGTCATGCCCCCGGGGATGTGGTGGTCATCACATCTATTGCGGCTTGAAGATCGCTTCCACCGCGGCCCAGTCCCACTCGTCCGCATTGGGGACGCTGCCCTCGCGCAGGGCCTGCTGGGTCAGCCACGCATCGTAGATCACCAGGGCGCACATGGCTTCGGCCACGGGCACGATGCGGGGGGCGATGCAGGGATCGTGGCGGCCATGGGTGGAGATCTCGGCGGCCCGGCCCTCCCGGTCGATGGTCTGCTGGGCCTTGGAGATAGAGCTGGTGGGCTTCACAGCCATGCGGACCACCAGCGGAGCACCGGTGCTGATACCACCCAGGGTGCCGCCGGCATCGTTCTTCAGGGGGCCAGTCGGGCCCAGGGGATCGTTGTTCTCGCTGCCACGCAGACGAGCACTGGCAAAGCCCGCCCCCAGCTCCACGCCCTTTACCGCACCAATGGACATGCAGGCCAGGGCCAACAGGCCGTCCAGCTTGCCGAAGGCTGGATCACCCAGCCCCACGGGCAGACCCTCGATCCACACCTCGCAGACACCGCCCACGCTGTCGCCCTCGGCTCGGGCGGCTTCCACTGCGGCCCGCTGAGCGGCGAAGGCCGCAGGATCAGCCACGCGGAGGGGGTTGGTCTCCACGAAGGCCCAGTCCACGGCGGTCCCGGCGAGGCCGGCGATCTCCCGGTTGAAGCCCCGCACGGTCACGCCCAGCGCCGCCAGCTGCTGCTTGGCCCAGGCCCCTGCTGCCACGCGGGCCAGGGTCTCCCGGCCGCTGCTGCGGCCGCCCCCGCGGGGATCCCGCACGCCGTACTTGCGGTCGTAGGTGAGGTCCGCATGGCCGGGCCGGAAGAGGTCCGAAATGGCCTTGTAGTCGCCGCTGCGCTGGTTCTCGTTGAACACCACCAGGGCGATGGGGTGGCCCGTGGTCTGGCCCTCGAAGACACCACTGAGCACCTGCACCTTGTCGCCCTCGGAGCGCGGCGTCACCAGGTCTGACTGGCCCGGGCGGCGGCGGTCCATCTCCTTCTGGATGCCTTCCAGGTCAAAGGGCAGGCCCGGCTTCACGCCGTCCAGCACCACCCCCACCGCCGCTCCATGGCTTTCGCCGAAGGTGACGATACGGAAGGCCCGGCCAAAGGATGAAGGGGAGTCGAATAGCATGAAAAACCGCCTTCCCAACAGGTTACATTAGACGGCGCAACCCAGCCCAGGACCCAGATGATGGCGCAGAGCCCCGACCAGGACGAGTCGACCCCACGGGTGGGAATTGTTGTCCTCAATTACCACCATCCTGAGGAGACCCTCACCTGCGTCCGCAGCCTGCTGGCGCGAGAGCCCGCCAGCACCCGGGTGCTCTGGGTCGAGAATGACGCCGACGCCACCTGGGCCGCTGCCAGCGCCGTGCTGGAGGCCTCCGGCCTCGCTTTCCAGGTGCTGGCGCCGGATGCCCCCGCGCTACCTCCCAGCGGCACGGTGGCAGTGATGCGGAGCCCTACCAACCTGGGCTTCGCCGGTGGCAACAACCTGGGACTACGTCTGCTCCACCGCCTCGGCGTGCCCTACGCCTGGGTGCTGAACAACGACACCCTCCTGGCCGAAGGCAGCAGCGGGGACTTGGTGCGCGCTGCCCAGGACCGCCCGGAAGTGGGCCTCTGGGGCACGACCATCCTGGCGGAACACCCCAAGCCCACCCCCCATACCCAGGCCTACATGGGGGGCCGCCTTCAGCTCCGGGACTTTGCCATCGCCTTTGTGAACGACCCCGCGGAGCTGGAACGGGACCCGCTCACCTTCGTCAGCGGCTGCTCCCTCTTCAGCGCCACCGCCACCCTGGCGGACCTGGGCTTCATCCCCGAGGACTATTTTCTGTACTACGAGGATCCGGCCCTCACCCTGGAAGCCAGGCGGAAGGGACTGCTGGCCAGCGGCGTCCCCGGGGTGGTGGTCCATCACCTGGAATCCCTCAGCACCGGTCGGCGTAGCCCCCTCATGGAGTTCTATAACCGCCGAAACCGCTGGTGGCTCATCCAGCGCTACTTCCCGGAGCACCTTAACCGCCAGCGCAGGGGCATCTGGTACCGACTCCAGAAATGGCTGTTCCGCGGCCAGCTGAATGCCATCCGCATCGAGCTCCAGGCCTATGCGGACTTCAAGGCCGGAAAGACGGGACCCACAGACCGGGTGTTCTCCAGGCGGTCGCTGCACGAGAGCCCTTAGTCCCGCCGGGCGATGAGTACCGCCTCTTCTCCTACTTCAGGTGCGGTGCGCTGCGCCCAGGCCTCCCGGATCTGGAAGGCCATGGCTCGCCACT
This sequence comes from uncultured Holophagaceae bacterium, assembly GCA_903890595.1. Taxonomy (GTDB): domain Bacteria; phylum Acidobacteriota; class Holophagae; order Holophagales; family Holophagaceae; genus Geothrix. The sequence continues at coordinate 4,205 of CAITBU010000231.1, forward strand.
CCACGGCCCAGGCGGGCTCGGCCCCCATGATCACGGTGCCCTGCCGCTGCAGGTCCAGGCTCTGGCTGGCGAACAGCTCCGCATGGGCCACGGAGGAGAAGGCTTCCACGGTGGCGAAGCCGGACAGGCGCGCCAAGCTCAAGAGGGAGGTGGGGCTGAAGATGTGGATGTGCCGGGGGGGCTCCAGCCCACGCCAGTCCGCCCCGAACAGGGCCTGCCCCAGGCTGGCCATGTTGGGTGTGATCACCACCAGGCGGCCGCCCGACTTGAGCAGTCGGTGGCACTCCCGGAGCACAGCCACAGGGTCGTGGAGATGCTCCACCACATGGTTCATCAGGATGCAGTCGAAGGTGGCCGGGGGCAGGCCAAGGTCAGCCAGCGGACCCACCCGCACGGAGACGCCGTGGCGCGCCAGGGCATGCTCGGCGGCGCTGGGGTCCACGTCCTGGCCAGTCACCTGCCAGCCATCCCGGGCCAGCTGACCCAGTCTCAAGCCGTTGCCACAGCCCACTTCCAGAAGGGTCCCCGGGGGCACCCCGCCCAGGAACATGCCCAGCAGACGGTCCCGTGCAGACATGACGCCCAGCTTGCGCAGCACCCAGCGGTAGAGTCGGCGAAGTTTCCGGTGGGGATAGGACACCCGGGGGCCGGCCCGGTCCACCGGATCCTCATCGGCATGGGTGTAGTAGCGACGGTAGGCTTTGCCCATCTCCGCTTCCAGGGGCTGGGGATCCAGCCAAGCAAGGCCGCATTCCGCACACCGGCGCAGAGACCAAGCCCCCGGCACCCCGAAGAGGCGGTCCTCCAGCCCCGACCGGAACGGGTCCCCGGGCGTACCGCAGAGGAGGCAACTCGCCGACGGCGCCGTCGCCAGCCCAGGGTCCGAGGTCAGGCTCATCCCCGGAGGCGGTCCAGGTACCAGGCGATGGTCTGCTCGAGGCCCGTGGCGAAGGTCTCCAGAGGCCGCCAGCCCAGCTCTGTCTGGATCCGGGTGGCGTCGATGGCGTAGCGCCGGTCGTGGCCGGCCCGGTCCTGGACGAAGGTCTTGAGGGCGCGACTGGTGCCCTCGGGCCGCCCCAGGTGCTGGTCCACCAGGTCGCAGAGCAGGTCAACGAGGGCCATGTTGGTCTGCTCATTGTCGCCGCCCACGCAGTAGGTCTCACCGGCGGTGCCCTTCAGCATCACCGTCTCCAGGGCGGCGCAGTGGTCCTCCACGTAGAGCCAGTCCCGGATGTTCATGCCGTCCCCATAGATGGGAATGGGCTCGCTCTTGGCCATGCGGGTGATGGCCAGTGGGATCAGCTTCTCGGGATGCTGCCGGGGGCCGTAGTTGTTGGAGCAGTTCGTGGTCACCACGTTCAGGCCGTAGGTGTGGTGGTAGGCCCGAACCAGGTGGTCGCTGCCGGCCTTGCTGGCGCTGTAGGGGCTGTTGGGGGCGTAGGCCATCTCCTCGTGGAACTTGCCCTCGTCGCCCAGGGAGCCGTAGACCTCGTCCGTGCTGATGTGCAAGAAGCGGCAGTCCTTCTGACCGGCCCAGGCTTGGCGAGCGGCCTCCAGCATGGAGAAGGTGCCCACGACGTTGGTCTGGATGAAGGCGGCCGGGCCAGTGATGCTCCGGTCCACGTGGCTCTCTGCCGCCAGATGGAAGACCCGGGTGACGCCGTTCTTCTCGATGAGGTGCCGGGCCAGCTCCAGGTTCTGGATGTCGCCCACCACCACCTCGACGCCCTCCAGACCATCGATCTGGCTGCGATCCGCAGCGTAGGTCAGCTTGTCCAGCACCACGATGCGGTCGCCCGGGTGGTTGCGGTGCCAGCGGTGCACCAGGTTGCTGCCGATGAAGCCGGCGGCGCCGGTGATGAGGATGGTCTGGGTCATGGGGTCCTCTATTGAATCCACTCGGGGATAAAGCCCTGGTTTGCAAGTTCCGCCAGGAGGCCATTGAGCCGGATCCGGTTAGGGTTGCGCTGCAACAGACCAAGTTTCACATAGGGCATGCCGCTGTCCAACAGCAGGTCGGGATAGACCAGGGTGGGATCCACGAACCGGCGGACCCGGGCCGAGGGGGTGCCCCTTACGGTGAGGTTGCGCACCCAGCTTGCCTTCAGGGCCTCCCGGGGGAAGGCCGCCTGCCAGCGGAAGCCCTCGTCAGTCAGGAAGGTGCTGAGGCCGATCTCGCAGGCAAAGATCAGGGCGTCCTTGGAGCGGTAGGGCAGAATGCTGGCCCAGAACTGCCGAAAGGCGGGGGCCTCCAGCACGGGCTTGCGGAACACCAGGAAGTAGCTTTGGAGGTGGGGGATGAGCTGCGCCGAGGCCGTCAGCCCCCAGAAGTCGCAGGGCTCGGCGGCCATGCGGTCCAGGATGGGCTGGAGGGGACTGAAGGGCCCAATGATGCTGGAGTTGGTGAGCAGCACCTCGTCGTAGGCGGCGCAGTCCTCCGCCAGCAGCACCTGGGCCCACATGGCGAAGTCGTAGCCCCGGTTCTCCCGCAGCTGGACGGTGGCCACCCGGGCCCGCACGGGCGCCAGAGCCTCCGGGCTGAGGTTCGAGTTGGAGACGAAGCGCACCTCACCCAGAACTGCCAGGGCGTCGAGGTGGCGCAGCACATAGCCCCGGACGCGATCCTCCGGGTCGTAGTGGGCGTAGATCACCAACCGGCGCATGGCCACCTCAGCAGGGGTCCCGCAGCACGTCCAGCAGGGCCTCGTGCCAGTGGGGCATGAGGTCGGTACCCAGGGCCGTGCGCCGGCTGCCGTCCAGGACAGAGTAGGCGGGGCGGGTGGCGGGGGTGGGGTAGTCGGCGGTGGTGCAGGGGCTGAGGTCCACGGCCATGCCCTTGGCCTCGAAGATGGCCTGGGCGAAGCCATGCCAGGTGGTCTCGCCCTGACAGGTGGCGTGCACCAGGCCCTGCCAGCCCTCTTCGGCGGCGACCTTGAGCTGGCGGGCCAGGGCCCGACAGGTGGTGGGTGCGCCCCGCTGGTCAGCCACCACCCGCAGGGCCCGGCCCTGGTTGGCGGCGTTCACCATGGTGTTCAGGAAGTTCTTCCCCCAGGCATCGTAGAGCCAGCTGGTGCGGGCAATGAGGTGCCGAGAGCACCGCGCCGCCTGCTGTTCCCCCGCCAGCTTGGTGCGCCCGTAGACCGACACCGGGTTGGTGGGATCGTCCTCGCGGTAGGGCCGAGTGCCCGTGCCGTCGAACACATAGTCCGTGCTGATCTGGATGAGCATGGCTCCCTGGGCCTCGCAGGCCTCCGCCAGCCAGCCCACGGCGGTGGCGTTGATGAGGTGCGCCAGGTCCCCCTCGGACTCGCAGCGGTCCACCTGGGTGTAGGCCGCGCAGTTGATCAGCACCTGAGGCCGGACCTCGTTTACCACCGACAAGATGGCCTCGCGCTTGCTCAGGTCCAGTACGGATTCCTCCGGCAGGAACAGCTCGTGGCCCAGCCAAGTCCGCCGATCCGCATGGGCCAGCTGCCCCGAAGCACCAGCGACAAGGACCCTCATTTAGACGTGCACCCGGCGGGCGAGTTCATCCTTGACGAAGGGGTTCTCGGGGTCGTCCTCGTGGCGGATCTCGTCGATAGGTTCGGCCTTGCCCTGCCCCATGAACAGGCGGTCCGGGCAGTTGATGACCACACCGCAGTCCACGCTGATGCAGCGGTAGCCGTGCACCACACCCTTGGGGATCAGCACGGAGCCCGGGTTGTTGCCCCCCATGGCCACCTCGATGCGGTTGTTGTAGGTCGGGCTGTCCGGTCGGTTGTCCCAGAGGGTCAGCTTGAAGTCACCGGGGCCCAGGTAGCAGAACAGATCCGCCTGATCGACGTGCTCGTGGGGCCCGCGCAGCACGCCGGGGTTCGTCACGCTCACATAGGTCATCTCTGGGCGGAACCAGGCCGGCAGCTCATCGTGCCGGAAGATCTCCGCCAGCCAGCCGCGCTCGTCCACGAAC
>CAITBU010000232.1 GCA_903890595.1 uncultured Holophagaceae bacterium
ACACGGCGTTGGCCAGCTGGGCGGCCTGGGCCTCTTCCGCGGCCCGACGGAGGCGGCCCATGCGGTTCAGGATGGTCCAGCCCAGCAGCAGGCCCTGAGTACCCAGGGCCGTGTAGAGGATGGCCATCCCCGCCGCATTGCTGGCCCACCCCAGGCCCATGGCCCAGAGGGAGGCGGAGCAGATGAGCAGGATCACGGAGCCCAGCGCCAGGGTGGGGGCCGCCTTGTTGCCCTCCCGCTGGGCCTGGAGCGATGCCACGAGGGTGAGGCCCGCCAGGGTGGGGGTCAGGATCCCCAGGAGCCGCTCGGAGAGGAGGTGGGAGGGGTTGTAGGGAATCAGCGCCAGGACGGCCAGGAGCAGGCCCAGGATGGCGACCATGCGCTGCCCGGGGGCCAGGCTCTGGGCGCTGGGAGAGTCGCTGAGCATGGTGGCGCTCAGGCGACCCCAGAGGGCAAAGGTGAGGGCGGCGAAGACCAGGGAGATGGGATCCAGCCAGCCGGTGAGGTGCTCGGGAATGAAGGCCTCGGTGGCCCCGCTGAAGGTCGCTCCGGTGGCGGCTGCACTGAGCAGGTAGAGGCCCCCCAGCTTCAGCATCGGATCGTTTAGCTGGCGGTGGGCCAGGGTGGCAATCAGGCCGAGGGCCGCCAGCATCCCGACCATGAAGGCCTGGAAGCCCAGGGAAAGGGCCAGGGCAGAGGTGGGGGCCATCAGGCCTGCCGCCGGCGCTTGAAGAAGCCCTGGAGGAGGTCCCGGCACTCGGCTGCCAGCAGGCCGCCCTCGAAGACGAAGCTGTGGTTCAGCTTGGCGCCCTGGAGGGTGTCCAGCCAGCGGCTGACGCCCACCTTGGGGTCCGAGGCCCCGAAGACCACCCGGTCCACCCGGGCATGGAGCAGGGCCCCGAAGCACATGAGGCAGGGCTCGAGGGTGACGTAGAGGGTGGCGCCGGCGAAGCGGTAGTTGCGGGTCCAGGCCCCAGCGTCGCGCAGGGCCATGACCTCGGCGTGGGCCGTGGGGTCGTTCTGGCGGATGGGGTGGTTGTGCCCCCGCCCCAGCAGGGCACCCTCGGCCACGAGCACCGCCCCCACGGGCACCTCATCCAGGCGGTCGGCCTGCTCGGCCTCCTGCAGGGCCAGGCGCATGAAGTGGATGTCGTCGCCACTCCAGAGGGTGGTCACAGCGGTTCTCCCTAGGTCAGGCCGGGTTTCCTCTGATAACGAGGAGCGTTCTGAATATAAGGAATAAAGGAGAAGTATGACCGAAAACCCCATGGAGAAAAAGGCTGATAGGGCTTTTGGTGGGTCGCTAGACTCAGAGTTGGCCCTCAGGGCCACTCATTCTCAACGCCCCGCGATGGCCTGGTCCAAGCGGGGTTTTTGCAGGGCACCGGAGGGAGCCACATGCATGCGCACCTGATCCTCAAGGACGGAACGGTCTTCCGGGGGCGGGCGCCGTTGGGGTTTGGAGGGTCTGGCGAGGCCGTCTTCACCACGTCCATGGCTGGCTACCAGGAGATCCTCACGGATCCCAGCTTTGCCGGCCAGATGGTCTGCATGACCTTCCCGGAGCAGGGGATCTACGGCATCCACCCCGACCTGGACGAGGGCACCCGCCCCTGGGCCACGGGCCTCCTCTGCCGTCGCATCACCTGGGTGCCGGACCACCACCGCGCCACCGGGGACCTGCCGGGCTGGCTGAAGCGGCACCGCATCCCCGTGCTTACCGACCTGGACACCCGGGCCCTCACCCAGCACCTGCGGGATCACGGGGCCCAGCCCTCGCTCATCTGGACCGAGGGGGACGGGGACCTGGCGGCGGGTGTGGCCAAGGCCCGAGCCCTGCCGGACATGGTGGGCCAGGCCCTCTGTGCCGAGGTCAGCTGTCGGGAGCGCTACGAGCTGAACCCGGGCGGCGCCCTGCGGGTGGCGGTCCTGGACGGTGGCATCAAGAAGAGCATCCTGAACCAGCTGGTGGCTGCGGGCCTGCACCTGGAGGTCTTCCCCTGGGACGCCCCCGCCACGGAGCTGGCCCACAGCCGCTTCCAGGGGCTGTTCCTGAGCAACGGCCCCGGCGATCCCGGTGCCCTGCCGGCCATGCAGGCAGAGGTGGCGGCCTGCCTGGGCAAGCTGCCGATCTTCGGCATCTGCCTGGGCCATCAGCTCCTGGGCCACGCCTTCGGGGGCAGCACCTTCAAGCTGAAGTTCGGTCACCGCGGCGCCAACCAGCCGGTGCACGACCTGATCACCGGCCGGATCGAGATCACCGCCCAGAACCACGGCTTTGCGGTGGATGAGGCCAGCCTGCCCCCGGACGTGGAAGTGACCCACCGCCACCTCAGCGACGGCACCATCGAGGGCCTGCGGCACAAGAAGCTGCCCGTGTTCAGCCTCCAGCACCACCCCGAAGCCAGCCCCGGCCCCCACGACGCCCACCCAGCCTTTCAGCGGTTCGTTCGTCTCATTGTAAAAGAGAAGAGATGAACCACGAAGACGGGAAGACCACGAAGAAGGACGGGTGGAAGGGGACGCTTGATCCCCGGTTGGAGGCCATCGGCACCGTAGTTGTGGACTCGGCTATCCAGGTTCATCGCGAACTGGGTCCCGGCCTGTTGGAGAGTGCCTACGAGGTCTGTCTGGTTCATGAGTTGCTCCACCGGGGGCTGACTGTGGAGCGCCAGAAGCCCCTTCCCGTGCGTTACCAGGGTCTAGAGATTGAGGCCGGCTACCGGCTCGATCTGCTGGTGGAAGGCTGTGTGATTGTCGAACTCAAGGCGGTGGAGGAGCTCACCAAGATTCACCACGCCCAGATCCTGACGTATCTGAAACTCTCGGGCCACAGGCTGGGGTTTCTGATCAACTTCAACGCGGTCCCCCTGAAAAATGGGATCCGCCGCCTGGTTAATTGACCTTTTTTCTTCGTGGTCTTCCTGTCTTCGTGGTGAACACTCATGCCCAAGCGAACGGATCTGAAGTGTGTGCTGGTGCTGGGGTCGGGTCCGATCCAGATCGGGCAGGCCTGCGAGTTTGACTACTCGGGGACGCAGGCGCTGAAGGCGCTGCGGGAGGAGGGCATCCGCACGGTGCTGCTGAACTCCAACCCGGCGTCGATCATGACGGACCCGGGCCGCGCCGATGCCACCTACATCGAGCCCCTCACCCTGTCGGTGCTGGAGAAGGTGCTGGAGGCCGAGAAGCCCGACGCCATCCTGCCCACGGTGGGCGGCCAGACGGCCCTCAACCTGGCCATGGAGGCCCACGAGAGCGGTCTCCTCGCACGCACCGGCGTGCAGCTCATCGGCGCCCAGCCCGAGGCCATCAAGCGCGGCGAGGACCGCCAGCTGTTCAAGGCGCTCATGGACACCCTGGGCCTGGAGACCTGCCGCGGCGGCTTTGCCCACAACATGGGCGAGGCCCGGGACCTGCTCAAGATCACGGGCTTTCCCGCCATCATCCGCCCCAGCTTCACCCTGGGTGGCAGCGGCGGTGGCATCGCCTACAACGTGGACGAGTTCGAGACCGTGGTGGGCCGGGGCCTGGACCTGAGCCCCACCAAGCAGGTGCTCATCGAGGAGAGCATCCTGGGCTGGAAGGAGTTCGAGCTGGAGGTGGTGCGCGACCTGGACGACAACGTCGAGGTGATCTGCTCCATCGAGAACTTCGACCCCATGGGCGTCCACACCGGCGACAGCATCACGGTGGCTCCGGCCCTGACCCTCACGGACCCCGAGTACCAGCGCATGCGGGACGCCTCGCTGGCGGTCATCCGCGCCGTGGGCGTCGAGACCGGCGGCTCCAACATCCAGTTCGCCCTGGAGCCTGAGACCAGCCGGATCATCGTCATCGAGATGAACCCCCGGGTGAGCCGCAGCTCGGCCCTGGCGTCCAAGGCCACGGGCTTCCCCATCGCCTGGGTGGCCACCAAGCTGGCCCTGGGCTACCGCCTGTGGGAGCTGCCCAACACCATCACCCGCATGACCAAGGCCGCCTTCGAGCCGGTGCTGGACTACGTGGTGGTGAAGATCCCCCGCTTCACCTTCGAGAAGTTCCCCCAGGCCGAGAAGGTCCTGGGCACGCAGATGAAGAGCGTCGGCGAGGTCATGAGCCTGGGCCGCAGCTTCCAGGAGGCCCTGCAGAAGGCGGTGCGGTCGCTGGAGGAGGGCCACCTGGGTGTGTCCGGGGCCCTGGAGGGCAAGCTCGACCTGGGCCGCCTCAAGGAGCACCTGATCACGCCGGGCCCCCAGCGCCTGTTCTGGGTCTATCACGCCCTCAAGGCGGGGCACAGCGTGGAGGAGATCCACCGCCTCACGAAGATCACCCCCTGGTTCCTGCGGGAGATCGAGGAGATCGTCGTGCTGGAGGGGCGCCTCCGGAGCTTCCCCGTGGATCGCCTGCCGGAGGAGCTGCTGGAGAAGGCCAAGCGCGCCGGGTTTGGCGACTCCCAGATCGCCGTGTTCTGTTCGGGCACGGAGGCCGAGGTGGCGGAGCGCCGCGGGGCCCTGGGCCTGCACCCGGTCTACAAGCGGGTGGACACCTGCGCCGGCGAGTTCCAGGCCGAGACGCCCTACCTCTACGGCACCTGGGAGTCCGGGGAGAACGCCAGCGAGGCGCCGCCCACAGACCGCCCCAAGGCGATCGTCCTGGGCAGCGGCCCCAACCGCATCGGGCAGGGCGTCGAGTTCGACTGCTGCTGCGTGCAGGCGGTGGAGGCCATCCGCGCCAGCGGGGTGGAGGCCATCCTCATCAACTGCAACCCCGAGACCGTGAGCACGGACTTCGACACCAGCGACCGCCTCTACTTCGAGCCCCTCACCTACGAGCACGTGAAGGCCGTCGTCGATCGGGAGGCCGCGGGCGGCCACCTGCTGGGGGTCTTCGCCCAGTTCGGCGGCCAGACGCCGCTGAAGCTGGCCGGGCCTCTGGATGCCGCCGGTGTGAAGCTGCTGGGCACTCCTCTGCGGGCCATCCTGGATGCGGAGGACCGCGAGCGCTTCGGTCAGGTGCTGGGTCGTCTCGGCATCCCAGCGCCGGCCTGGGGCATGGCCACCAGCTTTGCGCAGGCCCTCGAGGTGGCCCGCCGCCTGGCCTACCCGGTGATGGTGCGGCCCAGCTTCGTCCTGGGTGGCCGCGCCATGGCCGTGGTCTTCGACGATGCGGGCCTGGAGAAGTACATGCGGGAGGCCGTGGCCGTCAGCGACGATCAGCCCGTGCTGCTGGACCGGTTCCTGGATGGCGCCCTGGAGCTGGACATCGACGTGGTGTGCGACGGCGAGGAGGTGGCCATCGCGGGCCTGCTGGCCCACATCGAGGAAGCGGGCATCCACAGCGGGGACAGCTATGCGGTCATCCCGGCTCTGGGCGTGCCCGAGTCGGTGCTGGCCACCGTGCGTGACCACGCCCGCCGCCTGGCCCTCGATATCGGTGTGCGGGGCCTCATGAACCTGCAGTTCGCCGTGAAGGATGGCGTCGCCTACTGCCTGGAGGCCAACCCCCGGGCCAGCCGTACCGTGCCCTTCGTGAGCAAAGCCACGGGCGTGGACTGGGCCGGCGTCGCCGCCCGCGTGGGCCTGGGCCAGACTCTGAAGATGCAGGGCATCACGGACGGCGTCGCCCGGGCGGTGTCGGTGAAGGGCGTGGTCTTCCCCTTTGGCAAGTTCCCCGGTGTGGACCCGGTCCTCGGGCCCGAGATGAAGAGCACCGGCGAGGTCATGGGCATCGGCGAGACCTTCGGCGAGGCCTACGCCAAGGCGCTGCTGGCGGCGGGCATCCCTCTGCCGCTGTCGGGCACGGTGTTCCTCACGGTCAACGACGCAGACAAGGCCCGCCTGCCGGAGCTGGCGCAGAAGCTGGCGGCCCTGGGCTTCGGTCTCTGTGCCACCGACGGCACGGCCCGGGCCCTGGAGGCCGTGGGCCTCAAGGTGCGCCGCATCTACAAGGTGAACGAGGGTCGCCCCAACGCCGTGGATCTCCTGAAGAACGGCGAGGTGCAGTGGGTCATCAACACGCCCCTGGGCCGGGATGCCTTCTTCGACGAGAGCTCCATTCGCCGCGAGGCCCTGCGCCTGAAGATCCCCTGCATCACGAACCTGAGTGCCGCCCTGGCCGCCTGCGAAGCCGTGGAGACCCTTAGGGGCGACATGACCGTAAGAGCCATCCAGAGCCTGGCTTGAGGGGTTCGTCCTCTCACAGGCGCTGCGGCTGAGGAGAATCCTGGCGGATTCTCCTGGGGGCCCTGCGGGCCATTCATGGATAATTAAATTGAATTGGAGTTTCTATGAGCGCTTCTGTCGGTGACCGTGTTCAGGCCTTCCTGGCTTGTGATTCTTTTGCGGTGGTGGGGGCCAGCGTGGATCGGTCGAAGTATGGCAACAAAGTGCTGCGCTGCTACATTCAGCACGGCCGGACGGTGCATCCCATCAACCCTCGGGCCGACGAAGTGGAAGGGCTGAAGTCCTACGCCTCCCTGGCGGCGCTCCCCGCGCCGGTGCCGGCGATCTCCGTCATCACGCCCCCGGCCATCACCGAGCAGGTGGTGCGCGATGCCGCCGCGGCGGGCGTGCAGCATGTCTGGATGCAGCCCGGCGCCGAGAGCGCCGCCGCCATCCGGGCCGCAGAAGAGCTTGGCCTTTCGGTCATTGCGGGGGGGCCGTGTCTGCTGGTGGTGCTGGGTTATCGCGACTGAATTTGCTGCGCAAATTCAGATGGGAATTCGCTCTGCGAATTCCACAAAGAGTCTTTTGTTATCTGAATTCGCGCAGCGAATTCAGCCTAGGCCAGGCCCAGGCTCCGCCGCACTTCCAGCCGATGTTCCTCGTGGGTCTGCACCACCAGCGGGACTTCCTTCCGCCACAGCTTGTAGAAATCGGCGAAGGAGATGGTCGGCTTCGCCTCGACGCCAGGGGTCGAGGCTTCGGTTGAGGCCGGCGAGGACATCTCGCGGGTACCAGGCTTGAGGATCATGGGTTTGGTTCCTTAGGAGAGAAATGTAAGCGGTCTGAAGCCGATAGGCAACCACAGATTCGGCTGGTTTTTCCCGGGTCCGAACCGCCATCACGGCCTCGAGGCCCTGGGCCATGGTTGCCGGGCCGTCCTCCTGGACCCGCACGTGGTAGAGATGGAACCCCCGGCTCACCTCGGAGGCCAGGTGCAGGAATGTGTTGGGGGCGCCGGCGTGGGCCCGGGCCATGCGGTCCAGGGGGACGTAGCGGCCCTCCCGCTCCGAGCGGGCCAGCATGGCCCTCAGGCTGGCTTCAGGGCTGCGGTCTGTGTAGGCCACATGGATCTCCCCGCACCCCGAGCGGGCCAGGCGCCCCAGGAGGAACTCCAGGCCTTCGGGCTCGGCGTGGGGGGCATCGAAGGCGGCCCCGAAGGCCCCGCCCAGGGCTAGTGCGCCGGTGGTCTTGCCGGAGGCCTGGCCGCCCATGAAGATGATGACCGGCGCCCCCCCGGCCCGTTCCAGGGCCCGGTCCCGGAGGCGCTTGCCCAGGGCGTTGAGGTGGATCGCCGCCCGGCCTCCGGGGTCCTCCAGGGCCTCATAGCCCTGGGTGGGGTTGGCGCAGAGGGTGGGCAGCAGGGTGGCCAGGATGTCCCCATTCACCAGCTGCCCCTCCAGGGTGCTGGGTAGGCTGGCGTATTCGGCCAGGGCCTTGTCCGTGTGGCGGGCCCGGTCGGCGGCCTCGTGCTCCAGGGCGGACCGCAGCTCAAGGCGCTCAGCCTCCGCCAACTCCCAGTAGGAGCGGCGTGCATGCCAGGCGACCTGTTGCCAGGAAGGAAAGGGGGCCATCGGGACAAGGTAGCCGAGTGGCGTCGCGGGGCCAAACCCGAGGTGGCCGGAACCCCGTATGCTGGGGGCATGGACGCATCCCGCCGACCCGTGCTGCTCTTCCCTGGTCAGGGGACGGAGGCCGTGGGCATGGCCGCTGGGTGGGCGGGGCAGGGCGCCTGGGTCGAGACCCTGATGGCTGCCGAGACCCACCTCGGTGTCCCCCTGCGCAGGCTCATGGGGGAAGGTCCCCTGGAGGCCCTGCGGGCCCAGCGGGTGGCCCCCTATGCCGTGCTGGCCCACTCGGTGGGTGTGTTCCGGGCTTGGCGCCAGGCGGGTCTGCCCCTGCCGCTGGCCGCCACCGGGCACAGCATGGGCTTCTATTCCGCCTTGGTGGCAGCCGAGGTGGTGCCACTGGAGGCGGCGCTGGACCTGATCACAGCGGTGGAGGACCTGAGCGCTGAGGCCTTCGCCGGGCGGCCCATGGGCATGGCCTTCTGCATCGGCGTGCCGGAGGCGGACCTCCACCGGTTGCTGCTGGACCACCCGGGCCTGGTGCTGTCCAACCGCAACGGCCGCGCCCAGTTCACCGTCTCCGGGGCCGTGGCGGACCTGGCGCCGCTGGTGGTGGCCCTGGCACCCGTGGCCCTCAAGGCCGGCCTCCTGCCCGTGCGCCACCCCCTGCACGGGCCCCACATGGCACCCCTGCTGCCGGCCCTGGCCCGCCGCCTGTCGGGTTGGTGTCCCGCCGATCCGGCTTTCCCCCTGCTGTCCCACTTCGACGGGCGGCCCCTGGCGGGGGGACCGGCGGCCTGGGACGAGGGCCTGGCTTCGGTGGCCCTGCCCGTGGACTGGCTGGCGGTGGTGGCCCGCCTCCAGCTGCTGGCGGGGCCGCTCTTGGAGTGCGGTAGCGGCAAGCAGCTGGCGGGGCTCACCCGCTGGGCGGAGCGGACCCTCCAGGTGGCCAGCCTGGCCCTGCCGCCCGAGCCCGGGGCATTGATTGCGGACGTGTAGGTAAAGGACGCAATTTTCCCAATCAATTCGTTGGATTGCTATTGCCTTGGTCTGGCATGATGGGAGGCCAACCCATAGGTGCCCGGATCCAACTCCCAGCCTCCTCTGCCACCCAACGCCTCGGTGATGCCGTCGCTCACCGCTGTTCCCAGGTGCTCTATCGCTGCCTCGAAGAGGTGGGAAGCACCAAGGGTGTGCTGTACCTGCGCCTCCCGGGCCAGCGGAGCTTCGATGTGGTCAGCTTCTACGGCTGGCCCCGGGGTAAGACCCCCCCGACAGTGCTTCCAGAGGGGCATTCCCTCCTCGCCCGCGCCCAGCGGGAGCGGCGCTCCTTTCTGGTGGAGAGCCGGGCAGACTGGCCGGAGCTAACCGAAGCAGGGACGGACGAAACCTTTCCCCGGGCCTTCGTCACGCCCCTCCACCTGGAAGGGGTCTGGGTGGGTCTGCTGGTCCAGCGGGATCGCATCCGGGGTGGCACCTACCACCCCGAGGAAGATGAGCAGACCACCCTGGCCATCTGTCGGGACCTGGTAACGGAGCTTCGTGGCCAAGGCTTCCAGGCGGCTGAGCCGGCCCCACCGCCGGTGGCCCGCCCGGTGCCGACCCGGACCGCAGCAGAACCTGAGCGCCCCTCGGCCGGGTCCCGCAGTCCGGAACAGCTCCACGGCTTCCCCGGCGGCGCCGCGACCTACGCCTCGGTGCCCTGGGACCCGGACCGCACCCTCAGCGGCTGGGTGGCCCCGCCACCCCCCAACCCGGATCGCAAGCGCGGCATGGTGCGCCCGGAGCTGCGGACCTTCTTCTGGGAGGTGGCGGAGCTCATCAGCAAGCTGCTGTCCGCTTCCGCTGTGGCCCTTTGGATTGATGATCCCGAGGAGCTCCGCCCCATCCTGGCCTACAGCACCTTCCCGCTGTCGGACTCCCTGCAGCAGCAGCTCCTGGGGCACGCCACGCCGCACCTGCCGGCAGTGCCCCCGCAGGACCTCCGCCTCATCACGCAGGCCGGCCTGGCCGAAATGCCGGCCCTCGGCGGGACCTTCGCTGTCTGCATGCCGCTGCTGCTGAACGAGAGCCTGCGCGGCCACGACCTGTTCATGGTCCTGCGCCAGGAGGAGCAGTCCTTCTCCCGGGCCGAGATCGAGGCCATCCAGCAGATGGGGCGGGTGCTGGCCCTTCACCTGCAGGAGTCCCGCCTCCACGAGCGGTACCACCACGCCTTCCTCTCGGTGAGCCACCGCATCCTGCAGTCGGGGGAGGGGCGGATGCCCAGCCTCCGCCCCCACAGCCTGGCCACCGCCCGCCTGGCCCGGGACCTGGCGCTCCGTTTGGGCCTGGCCACCGAGGAGGTGGAGGCGGTCAGCATTGCGGCGATCCTGCACGATGTCGGCCTCCTGATGCTGGACCCCAAGATGCTCGCCAAGCAGGACCTCAGCGCCGAGGAGCTGCGGAAGGTGCGCAGCCACCCGGAGCTGGCGGCGGTGTTCCTGAAGGACCTGCGCTTCCCCTTCGATGTGGTGAGGACCATCCGGCACCACCACGAGCGCTGGGACGGGAACGGCTATCCGGACCGCCTGCGGGAGACCGCCATCCCCATGGGCAGCCGCATCATCGGCATCATCGAGGCCTACGAGGTGATGACCAGCGGCAAGGGCTACCGCAGCCCCATGGGCTTCCGCCAGGCCCTGGAAGAGGTGAGCAGCGAGGCCGGGGCCCAGTTCGACCCGGAGGTGGTGAAGGCCTTCCAGGAGCTCATGACCCGCAAGGCAGACCGGGGCTCCTGGTAACCTGGGACCGGGAGCCCGGATGCCTTCGAACCATCGTCAGCGTGGATTCACCATGGCCCTGGCCTTGGCCATGGCGGTGGGCATGGGCATCCTGCTCATGAAGACCGCCCCCGCCCTCAGCGCAGAGGTGCAGCGCGCCAACGAGGAGGAGCTGATCTTCCGAGGCGAGGCCATCGCCGAGGCGCTGCGGATCTATTTCGCGCGGGCCAAGCAGTACCCCCGGGATCTGGATGAGGTCATGAAGGTGCGGCCGCGGATCCTGCGCCAGAAGTACAAGGACCCCATGACCCCGACGGGGGACTGGGAGTTCATCACCCAGGTGCAGCCAGGGGCCTCTGGCAACACCCAGGGCCTCCCCATCGTGGGCGTCCGGAGCAAGGGCACCCAGAACGGGATTCACATCTACCAGTTCAAGGAGCAGGTGCGGGACTGGACCTTCTCGGCGGACCAGAACCTGCTGGGCCTGGGCGATGAGGCGACTCGCCTGCGCAACCTGCAGAGGACGCCCACACCCGCCACCCAGGGCCAGTCGCAGACCCCGACCCCGACCCCCAAGAACTGAGGTCCCATGAAGCCCGGTCTGCTGTCCCTCCTCCTGTTGGTGGCCCAGGTGCTGCCCGCCCAGGACCTGCGAGCCTGGGCCCTGCGCCTGGAAGCCCGGGGCGTGCGGGTCTCCGCTGGCCTCTGGGATGCCAACACCGGCAAGGCCCTGGGCCGGCATCGGGATGATCTGGCCCTGATCCCCGCCAGCACCACCAAGGCGGTCACCACCTACGCACTGCTCAAAAGTCTCAAGCCGGAGTTCCTCCTGGAGACCGAGGTCTGGGGCGACCTCGTCGATGGGGTGGTCCAGGGCGACCTGACCTTCAAGGGTGCCGGGGACCCTCTCCTGACCAGCGAGCGGATCTGGCTGCTGGCGCAGTCGCTCAAAAAGGCTGGCGTGCGGCGGGTGAAGGGCAGCATCCGCCTGGACCAGGGGGCCTTTGACGCCCAGCGGGCGCCCCAGGGCTGGGAGAACACCTCCGCCGACACCCTGCCTTCTGTGCTGGCCTTGTCTGTGAACTTCAACCGGGACGAGACGGGACGCCAGGTGGCGGACCCCCAGCGCCTGGCCCGGGAGACCCTGCAGCGCCTCCTGGTGGAGACGGGCATCCCTGTGGACGGCCTTCCCGCTGGGGCCTCCACCCCGCGCAAGCTGCTGGCCTGGCCCTCACCGCCCCTGCGCTCCCTGGTCCTGGACATCAACAAGTGGTCCAACAACTTCATGGTCGAGATGCTGGTGCGGTCCTTCGGCGAGGGCTCCTGGCCCCGGGGCGTGAAGCGCATCCAGGCCTTCTACCAGGACGCCTTCGACCTGGGGCCCGAGGTCGTCAAGATCACGGACGGCTCCGGCCTCAGCAAGGACAACCGCCTCTCGGCCCGCACGCTGGCCATCATCCTGCGGGGTGCCTACCACGACTTCGAGGTGGGGCCGGAGTTCGTGTCCTCCCTCAAGATCATCGGCGGAGAGCCCTGGAAGCTGAAGGTGAAGGACCCCAACCTGGCCCGGCGGGTGCGGGTGAAGACCGGCCACCTGGACCACGTCACCAGCCTGTGCGGCTACCTGCAGACCCCCGAAGGCAAGGTGCGGGTCTTCGCCATCGTCCTTAATGGCCCCTGCACCGATGACGATATCTGGGACCAGGTCTCCCGCTGGGCCAACTGAGGGGGGACCGCTTCATGGCATTTCCCTCATTTGCTCAAGTTTTTTTCTGGTATTACGATGAGGTGACTGGGAGGCACCATGTCTCGTATTGCCGTGGTGGACGACAGTCGCCTGGTCCGGGCGTACTCTGCAGGTGCCCTGCGCGCCTCCGGCCACGAACCCGTAGAGGTGGACCCCACCTCGCTCTCCGATGTGCTGAAGGTGCTCCGGGACACGCCGGTGGCCCTGCTCATGGCCGACTGCCTCATGCCGGACTGTCCTGGGGAGAGCTTGGTGCGGGCCTGCCGCGAGGACCCGGTCCTGAAGGACCTGCCCATCCTCATCGTCTCGGCCCACCGGGACGAGGGGAGCCTCAACCGGCTTCAGCAGCTGGGCATCTCCGGGTTCCTCTTCAAGCCGGTGGAGGCCTCCGCCCTGGTGGGCAAGGTTGCCGAGGCTCTCGAGAGCTGAGCCCGCCCAGAAAGGCTCTGGCATGACCCTGCGGGAAGCGCCGGATGCACGGGGCTTGGCGGCCCTGATCCTGGGGGCCTCCCTGCTGGGCTTCGCTGCCATGCTGGTGCGCTGGGCGGCCCCGGCGAGCCCGCTCCTGGTGGGCTTCTACCGCATGGCCTTCGCCCTGCCCCTGGTGGCCGTGCTGGCCTGGCGGAGCCGGACTCCGGGCCCGGTGGGGCCGCGCCTGTGGGCCCTCCTGGCCGGTGCCTGCTTCGTCGCGGACCTCTGGATGTGGCACACGGCCCTGCGCCTCACCAGCGCCGCCAATGCCACGCTGCTGGTCACCCTGGCCCCCATCTGGGTGGCCCTGGTGTCCGTCTTTTGGCTGGGCGCCCGCCTGCGCCGCCGCTTTTGGACCGGCATGGCCCTGGCCACCGCCGGTGCTCTGGTGCTGGGCCTGGCTCAGGGGGCCCGCCTGGGGACGGGCCTGGGGGAGCTGCTGGGGGCCCTGGCTTCTCTGGCCTATGCCGCCTTCACCCTGGCCCTGGGGCGGGCCCGGAGGAACCTCAACACCCTCGAAGCTCTCTTCTGGGTCGTGCTCTGCTGCACGGTCCTGTTCGGCACCCTGGGCTGGGCCCGGGGCGAGGCCTTCACGGGGTATCCCCCGCGGTCCTGGGCCGCCCTCCTGGCCCTGGGGTTGGGGGTGCAGGTGGGGGCCTGGTGGCTCATCACCTGGGGCCTGGGCCATGTGCCCACCAGCATGGGCGCCATGGGCCTCATGACCCAGCCTGTGGCCACGGTCATCCTCGGCTGGCTGCTCCTGGCCGAAGCCATGCGCCCCGTCCAGAGCCTGGGCGCCCTCCTGGTGTTGGCCGGCGTCACCCTCTGCGCCCTCACCCCACCGGCGCTGGTGCCGATGGAAGATCCCTTCCCAGAAAAGAAAAGTGCCTTCGATGGGGATAAGTGCAGATAAACGGGGACCCGG
>CAITBU010000233.1 GCA_903890595.1 uncultured Holophagaceae bacterium
GAGCGGGCCCGGCGCCTGCTGATCAAGGCCAAGAGCTATCTCATGCAGGACCGCACCAGCGAGGCCATCCGGGCCCTGGAGCAGGCCATCAAGCTGGACGGCGAGTCCCCTTGGGCCTACGAAGTGTGGCTGATGCTGGGCCGCCTGCGCCTGAGCAACCCAGCTTGGTCCACCCGGGCCGTCGAGGCCCTCCAGATGGCCTCCCGCCTCAATCCGCGCTCGGCCGAGCCCTGGGCCCTCATGGGTGAGCTCTACCACCGCAAGGGCTACCAGGCCAACGCCCAGGGCTGCTTCCGCCGCGCCCTCGAGCTGGACCCCAGCGTCGCCGTCCCCGTCGGCTGGGTCCAACAGCCCCTCCCCGGCACCCCCAACGCAACCGAAGAAGCCCCCGGCCTCATGGGCCGGATCAAGGGGTTGTTTGGGCGGGAGAAGGGCTAGAGCCAGGAGTCCTGGGGGGTGAGGACAGGCTTGAGGCCTTCAACGGGGCGGTTGTCCTTGTGGATGGCGAGCATATTGATCGAGACGATGCGTGGGAACAGATTCTCCTGCTTGCCCTTGAAGTTGGTTGGGCTGAACAGCGGGGGGGTGTGCCACCAGAGGCGGTAGTCCATATCAAAGAGGCGCTGGATGAGTTCTTCCGACTTTTCGGCGCGGTCATTCTCGATGTACATGATGGGTCTGCAGCGGGCGATGGTCTCGGCGGCCCCTTCGAGGACCTTGGACTCGAAGCCCTCCACATCGAGCTTGATGAAGTCCACCCGCTCAAGCTGAAAGCTGTCCAGCGTGGTCAGAGGTACGGCCTCGCCCTCCTGGACCATGTCCATGCCAATGCCGCCAAAGTTGTTGGACTGAGTGTAGTCCAGGACCGGGATCAGGCACTCGCCCTCGCAGCTGCCTAGGGCCATGGCGTAGGTCAGAACATTGGGGACGCTGTTGAGCACCAGATTCGCGCACAGGATCTTGTGCAGGGTGGGTTGGGGCTCGAACGCCACCACGACCCCTGCTGCGCCGACCAACTGGGCCAGGGGCACTGTGTGGGCCCCGATGTTGGCGCCAATGTCCAGGACGATGGCACCGGTGTCGATGAAGTGAGTGAAGAGGTCCATCTCCCCTTGGCTGAACTCTCCATATTCTTTGAAAGAGCGCCCCACGTACTGATCCTTCGGGGGATAGAGCATCGGGCCATACCGGCTCTCAGTCAGCTCGACAAAAGCGGGGAAGGGGCGGCAGGGATCTGCTGGCATGAGGACCTCGGGCTGCTGGTCGGGGGGCTTGATCAAGTCTGCTGCCCACGCTGGAACAGCGTTCCAAAAAGCATGCGTGCCAAGAGAAAGGCTGTGGAAAGAAAATCCCGCTTGGGAGGCGAGGCGGCGAAGGCTATCCGTGGAGTAAAGGCTGATGTGGCCATTCCGCGGAGATGCATACCACCAAGTGATTCGACCATTCGGACGGATGTGGCCATCGCTCGGGAGGGTTGAGAACAGCACCATTCCTTCGTCATCAAGGAGCAGCCTCAGATGGTTCATGAGCAGCTGAACATCTGCAACATGCTCGAAAACTTCAAAGGCTGTGATCAAGTTGAATTTGCCAAGGGCGTGGACGTTGGTCGTGAGATTTACAAAGGGATCATATGACTCAGTGTTCCATCCGTGTTCACGCAACAACTTGCTGAGCAGGCCACTCCCGCCACCGTAATCCAAGTGCCTGATCTGCTGCTTATGCTCATCAAAGACATTAATCAAATTGGTCGCATTCGCACTGGGACGAACATTTATGTAATCAGGATCAACGGTTACGTATTCGTTATTGTAGATGTGTTTTTCAAAGTCATTAAGGTCCCAGGCATAAATTTCAGGGGCAAAACAAAACCGACAGATCTCACAAGAATGGTAATAAATAGGAGTGCCAGATTGAGGAAGGAAGACCCCTTGTTGTTCCCGGCATGACTTGTTGAAGTCGACGACATCGTGTGGGGTGCAGGTGCCGCCGCAGACAGGGCATCGAAGGTCCTTGTTCATGGCGTATCCCCTTTTTGGCGGCTTGAAGCCAGGACGAACCCGACCAAGTTAAGTGTGAATAAATTTCCTCAGAAAACCGGGCCGAGGCTTTCCGAAGGGGGTGGCGCTAGGAGTGTCCAGGAGTAGGAGGGGCGCTGATGGCTCTCTATCCTGGAATCCAGAATCTGGAGGGCAAATCGGATGGACTTGACATCATTCCTGAGGCCTTCGAGCCAGTTTTGGTATAGCTTGCGGTCTTCGCCATAACCAAGTAACTGGCCGAGTCCAAGAAGCAGGTTGAGCCGAATCTCAAGAATGTCCTCCGCCGTCCCGGCCGCGGAAGCCAAGTGGAGTACCTCCACCGCAAACCGGTCCCAAAAGCTGTAGGTCAGGTAGCGAAAGAATCCGAGCGTAAGGGGTTTCGTGAGTATGCCCCGCTCCTTCAGACTGCTGAGCCCCGAGATGATGTACCAGTAGGCCTGCCCCACTTTGGCATTGGCCCAGCGCTGCTTGGATTCATCCGTCTGTTCATGGTCCTGGGGATCAATGAGACCCTCTGTTAGGATCAGCATGGTCCGCCCATAGGCAACCTCGAGCAGCACCTCGGCATGCCAGTAGGCCGAC
>CAITBU010000234.1 GCA_903890595.1 uncultured Holophagaceae bacterium
GGACTGGGCCCTGCTGGAGGGCCGCATCCTGGCCATCGCCGAGCCCACCCTGGCGGAGCAGCCCTCGGGCTGCGCCATCGACGGCATGCAGCGGGGACTCGGGCAGGCCCTGGGCCGGCTGGGGCTCAGGCTGGAGGATCCCCAGGCCGTGCTGGTGCGTCTCCCGGAGGGCCTCAGCATCCTGCCCCGGAGCGACCTCGCGGCCCGCCTGGCAGACGGAACCCTGACCGCAGCCACCCCCGTGCTGGACCTGGCCCTCCTCACCCTGGGCGAGCTCCGCCAGGGCCGCTTCGAGCGGCCCTTGGGTGAGACGTGGATTGGGCGCAAGTTTGGGGTGAGGGGTTAGCGATCGGCTTTCAGCTGGCGGCTATCAGCTATCAGCTACTGCCTGCAGGCTCCGAGGCATGTCCGAGTACGGACAGCACCTGCTTTGGCTGACAGCTGAGAGCTGACAGCCCAGATAAAAGCCAAGGGGCGCCACTGGCGCCCCTTGGTGCTTTAGCTGATAGCTGACAGCCTAAAAAATTGATTCGCCCGGCTTGCGGCGCCAGGACTCCGAGCGCTTGGGGGTGTCGGACTTGGGCTTGGCATCCTTGGCTGCGGCCAGCGTCTGCAGGAGGTTCCCGCCGAGCTTGGTGACAGCGGTTCGCGCCATGGCAGGCGCCAGGGGTGCGGTGACAGGACCAGCGGCAGAGAGTCCGCTGTCGGAGGCTTCGGCCTTGGCCGTGATCTCCTTCAGGCGCTTCTCGTACCAGAGTTTCCGCTTGGGATCGATGACCCGAATCTTCTCGGTCTTCTCTCCCTTCTTCAGAACCTTGGGCTTGGGCTTCTCACGGTCTTCCCGCAATACGGAATCGGGTTTTGCTGCTTCTTCGAGGATCTTCGCCAAATTGCCAAGGCCACGCAGGTTCATCATGTGCGGTTACTGCTCCAAAAGGGGCCACGGGCCACCGAAATCAAGCCTAGCGCAAGCGGCTTTACTTACATAGTGTTTTTAGGCAAGTATCCTGCGGCGACCCCGAAACCGCCTCCTGCTGGGACACTGGGAGCCATGGGAACCGCCGCAGCTGCCCTCAAGACCCGCCTGGATGCCCTCTGCCAGCAGTACGACACGCCCCCGGCCCTGGTGCAGGATCCCCTGAGCGTGCCCCTCACCTACGCCACACCCCTGGACCGGGAGGTCGCAGCTTTCGTGGCGGCCCATCTGGCCTACGGGCGGGTGGCACCCATGATCCGGGCGGTGCGGGCGGCCTTGGCCCCGCTGGGCTCCCATCCCGCCGACTGGCTGCGCCTGCGCACCCCAGAGGAGGCTGCCCGGGAGCTCACTGCTGGCCTGGGCGCCTGGTGCTGGCGCTTTCACACAGCGCCGGACCTGGTGGTCTGGCTGCTGGCCTGGCAGCGCCTGGACCGGGAGAGTGGCCAGGGCCTGGAGCCTCACCTGATGCCTCGGCTGGAGGAGGCCACCGACCTGCCCCTCTCGCGCCTGGTGCAGCGCCTCCGCCTGGAACTGCCGCCCACCTATGGGTCCCGCTTCTCCCTGCCGGATCCCTTGGAAGGTGCTGCCTGCAAGCGCTGGCGCATGTTGCTGCGCTGGCTGGTCCGCTCTGGCTGGCCCGACCTCGGGCAGTGGACAAGCCTGTCCCCCGGGAGCCTGATCATCCCCGTAGACACGCACGTGGCGCGGGTCTCCCGCTTCATCGGCCTCACCAGCCGGGCCACACCGGATGGCCGCATGGCAAGCGAGATCACCGCCGCCCTGGCTCGCCTGGATGCGGCGGATCCCCTGCGCTACGACTTCGCCCTCAGCCACCTCGGCATCCTCGGTGACTGCCCCGGGATGCGGCAGCGCAGCACGTGTGGGGGGTGTCCGCTGTACAGCGTGTGTCGGGCGGGCTCCAAATCGGCTGCGCCGATTCGGAGATAGAGAAGCGAAGGGCAAGAACGCAGTGCGAACGGATGGCTCGCCCGGCCCTCTTTGCGCGTGGCGCAAAGAGGGCCGGGCTTGCTGCGTGTGCGACCATGTGGGTCGCGGAACAGAGCCCGGCGGGCTCTGTGGAGCGGGCCCCCACTGGGAGCACATGCCAGTGCCGACCCGTGAGCGCAAGCCGCAGGCGCCGTGCGAACGGTTGGCGAGCCCGGCCCTTCTGCGCCAGCGGCGCAAAAGGGCCGGGCTTGCCACGGCACTCGAAACCACGACTTAGGGCTGCTTCTTCCGATCTGACCCGGTTCGTCGCGCCCCGATGCATGGGGCCCGGCTTGTTTCCAGCCTACCCGCAGGAGGCTCCAATGCGCCAGCGGACCCCTTGGAACAGGGCAAAATCGCCCCTTAAAAAGATCATCGATGCACCAAATATCGGCTGGGAATTTTCCTCGGCCCCGACCCTTGACACCCCAACATCTTGGGGGCATAGTTTGCTTCCGGCACAACACCTAGAGGTCAGGTTCCGAGACCCCCGCCCAGCGGGAAGGCCTCAGAAGACCCTCAGGGTGTTGCAGGCCGACCCCATCGCCACCCCAATGCCCCATTGCCAGGATTGACCATGAAGATCGCCCGCCACTTTACCAAGGCAGGTCACGATCCGCTCGAAGGGATCCCCTTCGTTCCGCGCACAAGCCGGATCTCCAAGCTGGACGGGACCGTGGTCTTCGAGGCCAAAGACGTACTCGTACCGGACACCTGGTCCCAGGTCGCCGTCGACATCCTGGCGCAGAAGTATTTCCGCCGGAAGGGCATCGACGAACAGAACGGCGGCGAGAAGGATGCGCGGCAGGTCTTCCATCGCCTGGCTGGCTGCTGGCGCCACTGGGGCGAGACCCACGGCTACTTCGATACGCCCGAGGATGCGCAGGCCTTCTGCGACGAGCTCACCAACATGCTCGCCAACCAGATGTGCGCGCCCAACTCCCCGCAGTGGTTCAACACGGGCCTGCACTACGCCTACGGCATCAGCGGCCCCGCCCAGGGCCACAGCTACGTGGATCCCCGCACCGGGGAGATGATGAAGTCCACCTCGGCCTACGAGCGGCCGCAGCCCCATGCCTGCTTCATCCAGAGCGTGGCCGATGACCTGGTGAACCCGGGCGGCATCATGGACCTCTGGACCCGTGAGGCCCGCATCTTCAAGTACGGTTCCGGGACTGGCACCAACTTCTCCAAGGTGCGCGGCTCCGAGGAGCCCCTCTCCGGAGGCGGTCGCAGCTCTGGCCTCATGAGCTTCCTGGCCGTGGGCGATCGCGCCGCGGGCGCCATCAAGAGTGGCGGTACCACCCGCCGCGCCGCCAAGATGGTCTGCCTTGACCTGGATCACCCTGACATCGAGACCTTCATCGAGTGGAAGGTGGCCGAGGAGCGCAAGGTCGCCATGCTGGCCGCAGGCAGCGCCATGGTGCGCCGCCACTGGGATGCCATCTGCCAGTCCGTGGAAGGCTCCACCAGCAAGGATCCGGATCCCCTCACCAACGAGGCCCTGCGCAAGGCCCTGGCCCGCGCCAAGCGGGACGGCGTGCCCCCGGCCTTCCTCACCCAGTGTCTGGGCCGCCTGGCCGAGGGCGACTTCACCCGGGACCTCCATGGCTACGACACCAGCTGGGATGGCGAGGGCTACTACACCGTCGGCGGGATGAACTCCAACAACTCCGTCCGGGTGCCCGATCCCTTCATGCGCGCCCTGGAAGTGGACGGCGACTGGGAGCTCAAGCGCCGGGTGGATGGCAAGACCCACCGGAAGCTGCGGGCCAAGGATCTGTGGGAGAAGGTCAACAAGGCCGCCTGGGCCTGCGCCGATCCCGGCATCCAGTTCAACACCACCATCAACGACTGGCACACCTGCCCCGCCGATGGCCCCATCAATGCGAGCAATCCCTGCTCCGAGTACATGTTCCTGGACGACACGGCCTGCAACCTGGCCTCGCTGAACCTGTGCACCTTCCTCACCGGGGACGGCGGCTTCGACCTGGCGGGCTACCGGCATGCCATCCGCCTCTGGACCGTGGTCCTCGAGATCAGCGTCCTGATGGCCCAGTTCCCCAGCGAGTCCATTGCTCAGCTCAGCTACGAGTTCCGCACCCTGGGCCTGGGCTACGCCAACCTGGGCTCCATGCTCATGCGCATGGGCATCCCCTACGACAGCGCCGAGGGTACCCAGTGGTGCGCGGCCCTGACGGCCATCCTCACCGGCGATGCCTACGCCGCCAGCGCCGAGATGGCGAGTGAGCTGGGCCCCTTCCCGGGCTACGCCAAGAACTCTGAGCACATGCTCCGCGTGATCCGGAACCATCGGCGGGCGGCCTACAACGCCCCGGACTCGGAGTACGAGCAGCTGTCCATCCGGCCCCAGGGCCTGCGCGGCACCACCCTGCCCAAGAGCATGGTGGAGGCTGCCCGAGAGAGCTGGGACACGGCCCTCAGCCTGGGTGAGAAGCACGGCTACCGCAACGCCCAGGTCTCGGTGCTGGCCCCCACGGGCACCATCGGCCTCCTCATGGACTGCGACACCACCGGCGTCGAGCCTGACTTCGCCCTGGTGAAGTTCAAGAAGCTGGCGGGCGGCGGGTACTTCAAGCTGGTCAACCGCGCCATCCCCGAAGCCCTGGCCCGCCTCGGCTACTCCCCCAAGCAGATCGGCGAGATCGAGCGCCACGTCGTGGGTTGGCTGCAGATCACCGACGACACGCCCGGCATCACCCGCACCATGCTCAAGGGCGCTGGCTGGGCGGAAGAAGAGATCGCTTTGGTCGAGCAGAAGCTCCCCACGGCCTTCGACCCGGCCTACGCCATCGACGTGGACCGCCTCAAGGGCCAGTTTGAGCTGGCCCAGGTGGAGACCTTCCTTCTGGCCCTGAGCGGCACCATGACCGTGGAGGGTGCGCCCCACCTGAAGGACGAGCACCTCCCCATCTTCGACTGCGCCAACCGCTGCGGCCGCACGGGGCGGCGCTACATCGCCCCCATGGGTCACCTCCGCATGATGGGTGCTGCCCAGCCCTTCCTGAGCGGGGCCATCAGCAAGACCATCAACCTGCCGGCCGAGGCCACCGTCGCCGAGATCGGCGGCATCTACGAAGCCAGCTGGCAGCTCATGCTCAAGGCCGTGGCCCTCTACCGCGACGGCTCCAAGATGAGCCAGGCCATGGCCACCAGCCTGGACCTGCTGGACGGCGCCGACACCCTCATGGACGACCAGGCCAGTGCCGCGGAGAAGACTCCCATTGTGGCCCAGGCCCTCACCCAGCAGCTGGTGCGCACCTACCGCCGGCGCCTGCCCAACCGCCGCGGTGGCTACACCCAGGCTGCGACCATCGGTGGCACCAAGCTCTACCTCCGCACCGGTGAGTACGAGGACGGCAGCCTCGGCGAGATCTTCCTCGACATCCACAAGGAGGGCGCCGCCTTCCGCGCCGTGCTCAACTGCTTCGCCATTGCCGTGAGCATGGGCCTCCAGCACGGGGTGCCCCTGGAAGAGTTCTGCGACGCCTTCCTGTTCACCCGCTTCGAGCCCGGTGGCATGGTGGCTGGTAGCGACACCATCAAGCTCAGCACCAGCCTCATCGACTTCGTCTTCCGGGAGCTGGCCATCAGCTACCTGGGCCGCTACGACCTGGCCCATGTGGAGCCCGAGCAGCTGGCCAGCAGTGCCACTGGAGTACGCCCCAACAGCCAGGCCGTGGGCCTTGTGAACCTGCCCAGCCTGCCCACCGGCACGCCCCTGCCCTTCCCGGAAGCCGGAGACACCACCCCCGCTGCCGGTGCCCCCCAGCCCGTGCTGGTGGCCGTGCGCAGCACGCCCTCCGGGGCCTCTACCGTCTCTGCGGCGCAGGTCGCACGGGAGAAGGGCTACACCGGCGATCCCTGCCCCGAGTGCGGCCACCTCACCCTGGTGCGCAACGGTGCCTGCATGAAGTGCCAGACCTGCGGCGCCACCACCGGCTGCAGCTAGGAACTGACCTAACCCACGAGAACAGAAGGCCCCACCCCGGGGCCTTCTGCTTTCTGGACCGAATCCTGAGGACCTGCTCACCCCATGGACCGCTCCTCCCGCAACCGGCTTACGGACAAGCTCCTCCCTCAGTTCGCTGGAGAGACCCTGTTCGAGGCCATCGCCAGGGCCGTCTGTACCGCGGGCTGCCTGCCCCGCAAGGAGCTCTACGAGGCCTGGGAAGTGGCCCGCAGGGTGCGGCGGCGCTTCCGGGGGCACCGGGTGGTGGACCTGGCCTGCGGCCACGGCCTGCTCGCCCAGCTGCTGCTCCTGCTGGACGACACCTCTCCCGAAGCCCTGGCGGTGGACCTGCGTCTCCCCAAGAGCGCGGCGACGCTGGCGGCCTCCCTGGAGGCGGCGTGGCCGAGGCTGGCGGGCCGCACGCACTTCCTCGAGACCGACCTCAGCAGCGTCCCCCTGCTGCCCAACGACCTGGTGGTCTCCGCCCATGCCTGCGGTGGGCTCACGGACCTGATTCTGGCGCGGGCGGTGGAGGCCAGGGCCACCGTGGCGGTCCTGCCCTGCTGCCACGACCTCAAGACAGGCGATCTCGGTGGCCTGGAGGGCTGGCTGGACGGTCCCCTGGCCATGGATGCCACCCGCGTGGCGTGGCTGCGCGCCCAGGGCTACCGAGTGCTCACCCAGCTGATCCCGGGGGACATCACCCCCAAGAACCGCCTAATCCTGGCCGAGCCCCTGCCACACTGCACGTCCTAGGAGCGCACCCCATGGGTCACGAAGAAGCCTTTGTGAAGGCCTTCATCGCCTCAGCTCAGCGGGCGCGCTGGGTCCACTTCTTGGCGCTCCCCAAGCGGCGCCAGGAGATCCTCAGCCGGCTGAACCGGCACCTCCCCTACATCTCCGAGCTCGGCACCGTGGTCCCCAGCGACCAGGACTACCCCGGCGGCATCGAACAGCTCCTCAAGGCGAAGGGCGCGGGGCCCACCTGCCACGTGCTGGTGGATGGCCTCCGGATCGATGGTCGGGAGCTGCCGCTGCCCCAGGCCCTCAACGAGATCTGCATGCACCGCGGCGGGGCCATCTTGTCCTGCCTCCCGGGGCGCCTCGCCTACTACAAGCCTGAGTCCCCAGCCCCGGGGGTCCTCCTGGAGCGCCCCTGATTGTCCAAGTTTGAGACCAGGGCTTCGGGGCGTGCCGCGACTTAGCATGAAGGCGCAGGCTGGACTTGGTTGCCTGCGCCTGGAGCCCCATGAGAGTCACCACCGGTGCGCTGGAAGTGCTCGAGAGCGGTGTCGTCGACTCCGCTGGCATGAGTGACGTGGACTGCCTGGTAGCGGAGACGCCCCGCCTCTGGACCTCCTTCCGGGTGCGGCGCGCCGAGGTGGAGGCCCCACTCTTGGGCTGGCATGTGGAGGACGGCGAGCGCCTGGTCATCACCCTGAACAACCCGCAGCCCAACTCGGGTCCTGCCGAGCCTCTGCTCATCGGCCGCCTGCAGGGCCGGCCCCTCCACATCTCCTTCCGCGTCACCGTGTTTGGCGACTACCAGTCCTTCCAGGTGTCCTACACCTTCTACCTGGGCCAGGCTGTGGCGTAGGGCTGTCAGCGCACAAAAAAGCGCAGGGGTTGCCCCCTGCGCTTTCATGAGTGCGTGCTGGTCTAGATGAGACCCAGCTCCTTGACGGCGTCGCGCTCTTCGCCCAGTTCCTTGGCGGTGGCGTCCATCTTGGCGCGGCTGAAGGCGTTGATCTCCAGGCCCTGGACGATGGAGACATTGCCGTCCTTGACCGTGACAGGGAAGCCGTAGACCAGGCCCTCGGGCACGCCGTAGCTGCCGTCGGAGGGGAACGCCATGCTGGTCCAGTCACCCTCGGGGGTGCCCAGGGCCCAGCTCTTCATGTGGTCGATGGCGGCACTGGCGGCGCTGGCGGCGCTGCTGAGGCCGCGGGCCTCGATGATGGCGGCGCCGCGCTTGGCGACGGTGGGGATGTAGGAGGACTCATACCAGGCGTGGTCGTTCACCAGGTCGTAGGCGCACTTGCCGTCCACGGTGGCGTGGTAGAGGTCGGGGAACTGGGTGACGCTGTGGTTGCCCCAGATGGTCATCTGCTTGATGGCCGTGACGGGGGCGCCGGTCTTGGCAGCCAGCTGGCTAATGGCGCGGTTGTGGTCCAGGCGCACCATGGCGTGGAACTGGGAGGGCTTCAGCTTGGGGGCGTTGCTGAGGGCGATGAAGGCGTTCGTGTTGGCGGGGTTGCCCACCACGAGGACGCGCACGTTGCGGCTGGCCACTTCGCTCAGGGCATGGCCCTGGGGCTTGAAGATGCCGCCGTTGGCGTTCAGCAGGTCAGCGCGCTCCATGCCGGCCTTGCGCGGCAGGGCACCCACGAGCAGGGCGTAGTCGGCGTCCTTGAAGGCCACCATGGGATCGTCGGAGGTCACGATGCCCGCCAGCAGGGGGAAGGCACAGTCGTTGAGCTCCATGCAGACGCCATTGAGCGCCTTCAGGGCGGGGGTGATCTCCAGGAGCTGGAGGATCACGGGCTGGTCCGCCCCCAACATCGCGCCACTCGCGATCCGGAAGAGGAGGCTATAACCGATCTGGCCGGCGGCGCCGGTGACTGCCACGCGAACGGGGGGCTTCATGGGATTCCTCCTGGTTAGGTGATCCCCATTCTATATCCGGCTTCCAGCAAGAAAACCAGCAGGTCTGGAATCGTGACATTGGTCCGACCCGCACCCCCCTGGAGACCTGCCTAGCCCTCCAGGTCCCGGAGCAGCTGGTCGCCGCCCAGCTGGCGCATCTGCCCCAGGATCCAGGCCTGGCGGCCCCGGATGTAGTCGCTGGGCGCATTGGCCCTGAACTTCCGGGGGTTGGGTAGGACGGCGGCCAGGAGGGCCCCCTCGCTGGGCGTGAGGCGCTTGGCGGGCTTGCCGAAGAAGGTCCGGGCGGCGGCCTCGGCCCCGTAGATGCCGTCGCCGAACTCGACGATGTTGAGATAGACCTCCAGGATCCGCTTCTTGGACCACCCGGCCTCCAGCAGGAGGGTGCACCAGGCTTCGAGCCCTTTGCGGGTCCAGGAGCGGCTGTTCCAGAGGAAGAGGTTCTTGGCGGTCTGCTGGGAGACGGTGGAGGCTCCGCGCTTCCGGCGGCTGGTCTCGTTGTGCTGGACGGCCCTCTCGATGGCCTGCCAGTCGAAGCCGAAGTGATCGGCGAAGTTCTGGTCCTCAGCGGCGATGACCGCCACCCCCAGGCTGGGGGCAATCTCTTCCAGGGGTACCCAGGTGTGACGGGCGGCGTAGGGGCGGCCCGTGGACCAGGCCTCCAGGCGCCGCTGCACCATGAGCGCCGACACCGGCACCGGCACAAAGCGGAAGAAAGCCACCAGGAGGAGGTTCAGCGCCAGGAACAAGCCCAGAGCCCAGGCCAGGCCCTTCAGCACCCGCCAAGCCAATCGCTTCACCATGCCCCACCCGGCCCAGGTTGAGGGGGCGGTAGGGCGATGGGCGCAGGGTTCCAGGTCATGCATCCAGTCTGCCATGGGGCCCGGCCCACTTAGGGCTGCTGAAGAAATTCTGGACGTAGGCAATCAAGCGTATGGAGCGGTATGGGCCCTGGCCCTATCCTGGGTCAAAATTCCTGTTCGCCCCTGCTCCGTCCGATGCACCGCAAGGGTGCAGGAGGCCTTCACCATGTGGAATATCCAGACCCAGAGCCACCCAGCCTCTGGCCCTAGGGGCTTCCTCCGAACCCTCCGGAGGTGCCTTGTTGGGGCCGTCATCCCGGTGGCCCTGGCCCTCCTGGGCGCCTTACCCGTCCTGGCCCAAGCCGGTTTGGCTGGCCTCGACCTGGGCACCCGCTGGGTGGTGACCGAGCACAACCCTGATGGCACCACCTGGGATGGGTCCTGGGTCCGCCGGGGACAGACGCCGGTCTTCGACGCCCTGTGGCGCCATAGCGGCACCAAGGCCATTGTGAAGGACATCGTGGAGGTCCGCGCCCTGCGCGGCACTGAGATAGAGGTCTTCCGCCGGAGCAATGCCGGCATCTACAAGGGCACTCTCGCTTCGGACCAGCTGACCGTCCCTCGCGGCACGGCCAGCTGGATGCCAGCCACCGCCTGGTGGGAGGCTCGAATCATGGGGGCCACCGCCAAGGTGCCCTCTGCCCCAACCCCGGCGTCCGCTTCCAAACCTGCACTGGCACCGGCTCCCCCTGTGGCCACTCCGCCCCAGCCCCAGGGGATGCCACCGCCAGCCGCCCGGCCGGTGGTGGTCCCAGCGCCACCGCCTCCGGCCCCCCAGGCCGCAGCTCCGGCACCGGTGGCAACGCCTCCACCCGCTGCCCCCCCCGCCAAGAAGGGCATCCTGGGCTTCCTGGACAAGCTCGACAAGGCCGTGACCGAAGCCGCGGTGCTCGTGAACAAGGTGGCTGATGCAGTGAAGGACCCGAAGGTCCTCGTGTCCGTGGAGGATCCTGCCCAGGCCAAGGCCAAGGGACAGGTCCCGGCTCCCCCCGCCGGGGCCTCCCTCCTGGGCAAGCCGATGGACCCCGCCAAGGGCAGTGCTCCTGGCACCAGCCCAGCGAAGGCCCCGGTAGCGCCGGCCCCGAAGGCCAAGCCCCTACCGCCTTCCGTACCCACCGTTGCCTCTGCCACTGCCGTGCCGTTCAGTCCGGGCAACACCGGGGCCCCCAGCGCCCTGGCCGGGTCCATGTATGGAGCGGACACCGCCCTGCTGGTGCAGGGCATCTGGCGCCTGTCCGGCGCCCAGCCCGAGAGCTGGAATGCCGTCTCCGCCGACTGGAGCCCCCACTTCCTCGCCCCCTCCGAGGGCACCCGGGAGGACGTCTCCCGCCTGCTTCCGGCAGTGACCGAGATGGTGGGCATCCAGTCCGCCATGGCCGTCTCCGCAGGCGCCTTCGACGCCGCCTGGGACGAGGCGGCCTCGGCGGCCGCCATGGACAGCGAAGAGGGCACCCGTTCTGCCCTGGCCATGGCCCATACGCACAAGAAGGCCCTGGAGAGCCACCAGGCCCGCCTGGTGCAGCTGGCCCAGCAGGTGAAGAGCCAGCCCCCGGTGAAGGATCCTGTGGACGAGCAGAAGAAGACCCGGACCGAGCACAAGGCGCACATGAAAACGGCGCAAAAGGTAGCAGGTGGACCTGCCCCGCTGGCCGCCCCCCTGCCACCAGCTGAGTTCCATTCAGGCCGGTACGTGCTGGTGGGGATTGAGAAGGTCATGAAATTTGTGGAGGCACCCACGACTGCGACTTTTAAAAAAGACCCCAGGGACGACCCCAAGTACGGAGCGAAGGTCTTCAACCCAAATGATGAGGGGGGGCCTGAAACCGGCGGCTTGTTCATAGCCTCTGCCAGTGCCGATTGGACCCAGGTGGTCATGAAGGAGCGGGTCGACAACCCGCGCCCCCCAACGCTGACCTGGCGGGTTCCGGCCCAGCTTCAGCCCGGCGTGCCTGCCACGGTCTCGCTCACCTTCGACCCTGGGTTCCGAATCACTGACGGCAAAATGGCCAGCAGCGTGGACCTGTTGGTCACCCTGCCGAAGTTCACGAGGCTCTATTCGCTCGCAGAAGCCGGGAGCTGGGGTCCAGCTTCGACCCACCTCCAGGATTCCTTCACCTTCACCCTGCCTCTGATCGTCAAGTCTCCCCAGCTGGCGGAAATGTACACATTCAATGGCGCAGATAACAAGCTGCGCCTGGTGACCTTCCGCTGCCCCGACCCAGATGGTCCCAATGCGACGAAGGCTGTCTACAGCAGGCCGGTGGTGGACAAGGTGTCCTCCGTGAGCGCCTGGGCGGAGATTCCCCCCTCCGCGGGCCTTCCGGCCGGGACGCGCCTTCCTGACACCAGGCCCGCCGACCTCACCCTCCAGGTGAGCTACTTCAGCCCCGTCGTGAAATACAAGTACCGCTGGGAGTCGGCCTCTGGATCTGGCGGGCAGGTGGTCGCAGCGACCACCGTCGGCCCCGAAGCTGCCGATTCGGATACCCCGACAGCCAAGGAGACCACCCAGCGCATCACCGAGATCGACGCCAACCTCCGCATCATCCAGCACACCATGGACCGGGACGAGGCGGATCTGTCCAAAGAGAAGGACCCGTCACGGCGGGCGATCTTGGAGTTCCGCATCCTCCAGGCCAAGTCGGATCTGATGGCGGAGCAGGACCTGAAGGCCTCGCTGCAGACAGGTCAGCTGGTGCACAGCCGCACCCCCTTTGATGACTACGCCCACGACCAATTTGCCCAACAGATCCGCACCAACATTCAGACCATGGAGCAGTTCCAGCGGGCCACCGACGGCCTCCAGCGGCTGGCCCACATGCTGCCCGAAGGGGAAGCCGACGCCGCCCGCGCCTTCATCGCCCGGCAGCTCACTCCGGGGGTCATGGCCAAGCTGGACCTGGCCAAGGTGCGAGAGATCGGCAATGCCCTGAACCTCAAGGTCCAGGGCTTCAATGGGCAGGTCCAGGCCAAGAACGAGGAAGAGGCAGCCCGCCAAGGCATGTACCTGGAGATGGCGCAGAACATCAAGACCGCCGCCGACGGTGGCATGCAGGCCTGCTCCCTGGTTGGGGGCAAGTATGTGAACCTGGCCTATACAGCGGGTACGGCCTACATCGAGGGGGGCGGCAAAGCCATGCTGATCCAGGTGGCCAGCGGGCTCTCCACCCCCACCGCCCTGGCCGCTACCGCCTTCCAGGGCTACGACGAAGGCGGGGGCTTCTCGGGTGCCGCCAAGGCCCTGGCCATCAGCCTCATGTCTCAGAAGGCCACTTCCTACGCCCTGGGCGGGGCCATGAAGGCCGTGAACAAGGCTCGCGGGACAGGCGTATCCGGCCAGCAGGTGATGGATCTGAAGGTCTACAACCGGGCCCGGGATGCCGGCATCGCCAAGGCCAAGGCCTTCCAGCAGCTCAACAACGAGCACTATCGTCTGTCCCTGGCCGCCAAGCGGGGCGACGGAGCGGCCGCCAAGCAGATGGCCGCGCTGGAGAAGACCCTGGAGGCCAAGGCCGCCGAGCTCCATGAGGACATGCACGCCAAGAGCTTTCTGAAATACAAGGGTGACTTCCTCACCCAAAAGGGCTTCACCAAGTCCCTGGACTCGATCCACACCAAGGTCCAGGCCGAGTTCCACGAGGTCATGCAGCGAGAGAAGAAGTGGTCCCCGACGCCCCTGAAGGAGTTCCGCAATGCGGCCAGTGCTGGGTCCGTGGGCATGGACTTTGACATCGGCCTGGATGCGTCGAAGGTGTCCACCCTCACGCAGAATGGTCGAGCAGCCACCCAGCACCAGTGGGAGAAGGATGCCCAAGAGGCGTGGAATGCCTCCTACCAGAAGGTGACTGGACGCAGTGCCGCCCGGTCCTGGGAGACCGTGACCACCCGGGGCAATGCGGAGGCTTACCACGACCTGGCGGTGCTGAGCGGCGATATGACCAAGGCCTCGAAGGCCTGGGCCGAGCAGACTGCGGATGTGACCCGCTACAAGGCCTGGCATCTGGCCAAGGACCCGCACCTCTCCGAAATGGCAAAGCTGCAGGAGATCAGCCGTGGCACCGCCAAGGACATGGGCACCAAGCTGCTGCCCCTGTTCAAGGCGACCAAGACTGCGACCCCTGCGGCCGCCCAGGACCTGGCGGCAGCCTCCCGCCACTGGACCAAGGTCCAATCCATCATGGACGCCTTCGGCCGCGGGGACATGGATCCCCTCACCGCCTCCCGCCGCATCCGGGAAGTCACCGGTGGGCGCAGCATCCAGGAGGTGGTGGACCAGTCGGCCACGGTGATGGAGAGCCTCATCAAGAAGTCCGGTCGTCCCTAGCGTTCCCACCCCCCGCCGCTTGTAGAGGGCGGGGGCCGGATGCTAGGCTGGAGCATCCTTTCCGGTGGCTGACATGGGTTTATCCCGCCGCTCCATCCTGTCCATTAGCCTCCCCATGGGGGGTTAGGACCGGTTCAGCCGATTCCAGCCGCCCCCCGGACGCCCGGGGGGTTTTTCGTAGAGAGTCCCCATGACCACTGAGTCCCGCGACCTCCTGGACCGCATCCTCACGGCCCTGGTCTACGATGTGGCCATTGAGAGCCCCCTGGAACCCGCCCAGCAGCTGACCGCGCGCCTGGGGGTACCGGTGTGGTTCAAGCGCGAGGACCTGCAGCCTGTGCACTCCTTCAAGCTCCGGGGTGCCTACAACAAGATCGCCAACCTGGACGAAGCCACCCGCAGCCGGGGCGTCATCGCCGCCTCAGCGGGCAACCACGCTCAGGGTGTGGCCCTGGCGGCCCAGCGCCTCGGCTGTCAGGCGACCATCGTCATGCCCGTCACCACCCC
Source organism: uncultured Holophagaceae bacterium (assembly GCA_903890595.1). Taxonomy (GTDB): domain Bacteria; phylum Acidobacteriota; class Holophagae; order Holophagales; family Holophagaceae; genus Geothrix. The sequence goes on from CAITBU010000234.1 coordinate 14,295, forward strand.
CCGCATCAAGGTGGAGGCCGTCCGCACCCTGGGGGCCAAAGTTGTCCTGCATGGGGACACCTTTGAAGGCGCCGTGGCCCACTCCCAGGCCCTGCTGGCCGAGGGCGGCGCCACCTACATCCACCCCTACGACGACCTCGATGTCATCGCCGGCCAGGGCACCATCGGCATGGAGTTGCTGCGGCAGATGCCCCGGGGCATGGCCGCGGTCTTCGTACCCATCGGTGGGGGCGGCCTCATCGCCGGCATTGCGTCCTTCCTGAAGCGCCTCAGCCCCGGCATCCGCATCATTGGGGTGGAGCCCGCCGACGCCGATGCCATGAAGCGCTCCCTGGAGGCGGGCCGCCGCATCAAGCTGGAGCAGGTGGGCCTCTTCGCCGACGGCGTGGCCGTGAGCCAGGTGGGCGAGCGCACCTTCGACATCTGCCGCCACCTGGTGGACGAGGTGGTGCTGGTGGATACCGACGAGATCTGCGCCGCCATCAAGGATGTCTTCGAAGAGAACCGCTCCATCCTGGAGCCCGCCGGAGCCCTGGCCGTGGCCGGCATGAAGGCCTGGGTGGCCCGGCAGGCCGGCGCTGTCCCCGCCGGTGCGCTGGTGGCCATCCTCTCGGGCGCCAACACCAACTTCGACCGCTTGCGCTTCGTGGCGGAGCGGGCCGAGCTGGGCGAGCGGCGCGAGGCTGTCCTGGCGGTGACCATCCCAGAGAAGCCCGGCAGCTTCCGCGCCTTCTGCGAGCGCATCGGCCAGCGCGCCATCACCGAGTTCAACTACCGCTATGCCGACCCCACCAAGGCCCACATCTTCGTGGGCATGCAGGTGACGGACAGCGCCGAGACCCGGAGCCTGCTGGAGGGCCTGCGGGCCGATGGCCTGGACGCCGAGGACCTCAGCGACAACGAGATGGCCAAGCTCCACATCCGCCACCTGGTGGGCGGCCACGCCCCCGCCGTGGTGCACGAGCAGGTGCTGCGCTTCGAGTTCCCCGAGCGCCCAGGCGCCCTGCTGAAGTTCCTGGGCAGCATGAGCAGCGACTGGAACATCACCCTCTTCCACTACCGCAACCACGGCGCCGACTACGGCCGCGTCCTCGTGGGCATCGAGGTGCCCCCCGACGACCACACCGAGTTCCGCGCCTTCCTCGACAACCTGGGCTACGCCTGGGTGGATGAAGCTCAGAACCCTGCCTACCGGCTGTTCCTGGGCTGAGGCACCGGGGCAAAAACGCTCGCGGAGAAAAGACGAGGAAAGCGGAGGGGCGCGGAGGAAGACAGGCCTGGAACAAGGTCCCGCTCTGTTGTTCAGTATCCCCTTCATCCCCTTCATCCCTGTTCCATTGGCATTTTCTAAAAAACAGGGATGCGGGGGATGAAGGGGATAAAAGCAAAGGCCCTGTCACCTGGCCCAAGCTGGGATGGAATTCGACTTCGGGGGTATCCTTCCAGATCGATTTTTCCTGGTGGGACTCCATGATCAACGAAGCGATTGAACGGCCAGCCCCGGAACTCGTCCAGGGCTTCCGGGACCTGCTCGTCCACGACTCGATCACCTGTGCCCTCTCGGATTGCATGGGCCGGTTGAACGCCATGACCGCGCTCAACCGGGGGGTGGCCGGCGCCACCATTGGTGAACTGGTCAATGTCGACGAACTCATGCGCAGCACCTTCTCCTACCAGGACCGGGCGCTGAAGCGCGACTGAGTGCCCCGACAAGGGGTAGGGCTGGAGGCCTGTCCTCGACAGCCCGGTGTCCGTGCGCCATCCTCCCTGTCGGAGGTTCCCATGACGGAGCTGCTGACGGGATCTGAGCTGGTGGCGCTGGTGCGGCGGGTGTTTGTGCCCCGGCCTGAGGAAAAGGCCCTGGCCTTCCTGGTGGACCTGCCGGATGCGCAGGTGTGCGATGACGCCGACTGGGCCGCGCGGCGTGCCATGGCTCAGGACTGGGCGGCGGAGCTGGCCGCCCACGCCCAGGAGCTGGGCCTCGCCACCCACCTGGCCATCTACCCCAACATCCACACCAACAACGGCGACCTGCCGGAGCGGGTCTGGCTCCACGGCGGCGGCCCCCTGCCCGCCTCGGACGCGCTGGATCCCGCAGCCGCCATGACCTTCGCCGAGCTCTACGCTGAGCACCCCATCCTCATCGCGCTGACCAAGTTCTCTGCTACGGCGCCCCTGAAGCTGGCGGCGAAGCAGCATCCCATCCGCGCCGCCACCATGCCGGGCTTCCGGGCGGACATGATCCCGGCCCTGCGCATCGACTACACCGAGGTGAATCGACGGGTGCTGCTCCTCAAGGACCTGCTGGACCGGGCCGAGGGGGGGGACTTCCGGTTCGGGACGCCCACCGGAGAGTGCGCCCTGCACCTGGACCTGCGCCATCGCACGGGCCACGCCTCCGGGGGCCTGCTGCCGGACCCCGGCGTGGCCGGCAACCTGCCCTCGGGGGAGGCCTACATCGTGCCCTACGAGGGGGAGCTTCCCGGCGACCCCAGCCGCACAGCGGGCATCATGCCCGTGCAGTTCGGCGCCGA